>VYFM01000157.1 GCA_009842375.1 Candidatus Poribacteria bacterium
AACTAAAAGTTTGTGCTACATAAGTAGCAACTTAGGTTAATAGTAGTAGGCACACCCCTTATCCAACAACCCATTGATATATAACATGTCTACACAAAACAGTCTCAACGAATTACAACTATATAATCTTGAAGGAAAAGTTGCTGTTGTCACTGGTGCATCAAAAGGTATCGGTAAAGCAATAGCGGTTGACTTAGCAGATGCTGGTGCGAAGGTCGTTCTTGCAGCGCGCACGCGTGATGTTGTTGAACAAACCGCAGCAGACCTCAGGGAGACAGGTGCAGATGCAATTGCTGTCCCTACAGATGTAACAGATGTTGAAGCAGTAAAGAATCTCATACATACAGCAGTTGAGACATACCAGAATATAGATATTTTGATAAACAACGCGGGGAACGGTATATTTGGAACTGTTGACGAGTTTGATCCAGCAGATTGGGATAGTGTTGTCAATTCCAATTTGAAAGGTGTTTTTCTCTGTGCAAAATATGCACTTCCGCATCTGTTAGCAAATGGTGGAGGACAAATTATCAACGTGCTTTCAGTCGCTGCGAAAGTGGCATTTCCAGCTTCAAGCGCATATTGTGCCGCAAAAGCAGGCGCGCTTGCATTAACCAAAGTTCTGGCTGCCGAAGTGCGTGATAAGAACATACGGGTGACAGCAGTACTTCCCGGTTCGGTTGAAACACCGTTTTGGGAAGATATACCACAGCATCCCGACTTTGATAAGATGCTAAAACCTGAACATGTGGCTCACACAGTTCTTTCTGTTTGCCAACAACCTATTGAAATGGTTACAGAAGAAATCGTGGTGATGCCACCACTCGGTATATTATAAACTTCCACAAAAGCGGTAACCGTGCTGGCAACTCAGAAAATCCGTTATATTTTCACCATTTAGGTATCAAAACGTCCAAGACGGAGACGGATACGGACCTTTTTGATAGCACGTGTATCAGCATCCAATATAGAAATAACTGAATCATTGAGATCAATTTCTGTTCCCGTTTCCGGTATTGTCCCGATACGCTCAAGTATATATCCCGCTATTGTTTCGTAATCCCCTTGAGGAATAGAGTATCCATAATGTTCTTCCAAAGTCTCAACTTCGGTTCTTCCTTCACACTCAAGGATATCAGGAGCAATAATACAGATCATATCGGTTTCATCACGTTCATCAGCAAATTCACCCACAATCTCTTCAACAAGGTCTTCCACGGTTGCAAGTCCAACAGTGCCACCATATTCATCAACAGCAAATACCATCGTATGATGCGTATTCTGAATTTCTTTTAACAGAGAGTTGATATTCTTGGATTCAGGCACAACATGCAGTTCTGTACGGATAAACGGTTCTACCGTTTCGGGTAGATTTTCTGCATAAATAACATCCAAAAGATTGACGATTCCAACAATATCGTAAACACGACCTTCATAAACAGGGATCCGGGAATATCCAGACTCAGCAGCAATCTGTAAAAACTCTTCACATTTCGTTGTGCTTTCAATTGCTACAATATCAACAAGGGGTACCATAACTTGGGCAACAGTCCGGTTTTGGAAATTGAGGAGACTGTGAATCATTCGTCGCTGTTCTGCCAGCAAGTTGCCTGATTGTTCACCCATTGTAGCAAGTAACCGCAACTCCTCACGTTGGGCATCGGGATTTGATTGACTCGTACCTCTATCAATTATTTTAACGAGAAATTTAGTCACTGTTTGCACAAATACAATAAGAGGTGCTAATACATACTCAGATAACCGTAAAATATAAGCGAAACGGAGCGCAAGAATATCTGCTTTGACACGAAATATAGTCTTTGGAAGAATTTCTCCAAAGATAAGCAGCAAAACAGTTATATATATAACTGAAATTGAACTTTGTAAATTCTCTGGAAGTTCAGGTAGTATATTTACAGTCAAACGATCACCAAATAGTGAAATCAGGACATTGGCAAGATTTGTTCCTACCAAAGCCAGGGCAAGCATCCTATCGGGTGAACCAACTATACGATGGATTATTTTTGCCTTTGTGTCTTCAGTTTCAACAAGTTGATTAATGTAGGTTTTATTAACAGAAACGAGGGCTGTTTCTGAACCGGAGTAGAATGCTGACAGAACAAGGCATACAAGTACAGCAAATGTCAACAAACTAATAAGTATTGTAATAGGTATAGAACTTCCAGCACCGATTATAATAAGAGATAATAAGAATGGTTTCAATTTAACTTTTCCAGTTAGACTTGCATTTCGGACGTTTCAGGTGAAGGAACTCTGATTAACAATCCGGTAATTTGGTTGCCTTCAGTGGATGTAATTTCAAATTCAATGCCATTTTCGTCAATGTGGGATTCACCTACAGAAGGAATGTGTCCGAAGAGTCCAATGGTATAGCCACCGATGGTATCCACATCATCTTCCTCTATTTTTAGTTCTAATTGCTGGTTGAGTTCTCGAATACTCAGACGACCAGTAGTTTCAATTATCAACGGATCTTCTGATCGTTTTATATATTCAGGTGGAGAATCGTCCCTATCATGTTCATCCGCTATGTCACCGACAACCTGTTCAATTATATCTTCAGTCGTAACAATACCCGAAGTTCCACCGTATTCATCAAGGAGGATCGCAATTTTCGTTTTTTCACGCTTGAGTTGTAGCAACAATACTCCGATTTTCCGAGTCTCGAGTACCAAAATAGGTTCGCGTATGAGCGGAGCACTTTCTGCAATTCCTTGAATTTGATCTCGATTTTCAATAAATTCATCAATGGTAAGTGAATTGACCCCTACATGCCGCCATTTGACAAAATCTTTGACATAGAAAATTCCACAGATTTTGTCTATATTTTCACGATAGACAGGTATTCGAGATATTCCATGCTCTTTAGCCTGGGTTAAGGTATCTTGGATTGTGTTTGAAGTAGGGGCAGCAACAACATCGGTTCTGGGTACCATAATTTCCTTTGCTTCAATCTCGCGCAATTGAAAAATGTTACTGACAATTTCACGTTCATCGGATGGAAGTGCTTCCTCGGGGAAGGTCTTAAAGAATTCATGTAAATCTGTTGTCGTGAGTTCTTCCTTCGACGTTGACTGTCCACCAAATATTGGAACAAGGAAATCAATGATTTTTCGTAATAATGCGCGTAAGGGTGTAATAAAGACAGAAAATACCCATAACGGTGGGGCGGTTATTTTAGAAAAGGACTCTGCATGCTTAATCGCGTAGGTTTTCGGTGTCATTTCACCGAAGATAAGCATAAGAATTACACTCAGTGCTGTCGCAATCACAAACCGAATCGGTTCAGCAAATTGACTAAACTCTCGCGACACAAGTTGTAACATTAATATCGCAAAGGTGACATTTACCAGATTATTACCAAGTAGGACAGTAATAAACAAACGGCGGGGGTTGTCAACAAAACTGACAATTGCCGATGTGCTTCCCCGTTTGAGACGTATTTTTTCAATCTGCACCTGTGTTAGAGCACACAGTGCCGTCTCAGAACCAGAGAAAAAACCGGAGAGGAGGAGTAAACCTACCAAACCAATCAGATAATATAATAGTGGAACTTCCATTTTTTTGAGTGACGGTGGTTGATAAGATATTCGTCCGGGGTGCTAAACCTCAGTTTCTGATATTATAGAAATGCACGTTCAACGACAAATGAACGATTTAGTGTTAATATTATAACATGTTAAAAAGTTAAAAGCAACAATATATCAACACAGAAAACTCCCACAAAATTGTAGTTGCATTTAAACCGACAAATGAAGATACTAATATTACGTCAAATATACAAAAAATGAGGCAGCCTATGACAAAATTAGAACAGATGCACCGTATTGAGGAATGTGGCATAGTCGCTATAATTCGTGCAAATAGCTCAAATGAACTGATTGAAGCAGCTGTAGCTATTCAAACTGGAGGTGTTGATGTTATTGAGATAACGATGACGACACCTGATGCGTTACAAGTTATTGGAGAGGTATCTGCACGCTTGGGGAATGCAGTTTTAATTGGGGTCGGGTCGGTTCTGGATGCTGAAACAGCGCGAGCAGCAATGCTGGCTGGCGCAGAATTTGTCGTTAGTCCTGTTACAAAACCAGACATCATTGAAATCTGCAATCGTTATGGTAAAGTGGTTATTCCAGGAGCATTTACCCCTACAGAGATTTTATATGCTTGGGAAACAGGAGCTGACTATGTTAAAGTGTTTCCTTCAAGCGGTGTCGGTCCATCCTATATCAAAGATATAAAAGCTCCACTGCCACAGATTCCGCTAATTCCTACCGGTGGTATCAATGTTAACAATGCAGCAGAATTCCTTAAGGCGGGTGCATCCGCGCTTGGAGTCGGAAGCGCACTCGTTAGTAGTGATATTATTGATTCCGGAAACTTTACTATTCTAACTGAAAGAGCAGAAAAATTGGTTGCTGCAGTAAAACCTGTTAAGTAAAAAATAAACATAAATGATGTAATCAACGTCACACAACCAATTACATATAGTATAATATTAGACAACATCTTGAATGTGTTACTTTTATAGTGAACTTTGAAATTATTGGGACACTTTGATAAATCCGCATCGGAAACATAACGG
>VYFM01000214.1 GCA_009842375.1 Candidatus Poribacteria bacterium
ACAAAGTATGTCTCAATTTTATGTATTTTCATAATGGTTTTCACACTTGCAGCTTTTGCAGCAAGGGACGAAGCAACTGTTAGAGCGATTTGGACTTTTGATGAAGGTGATGCCGTTGATACTTCAGGACATGATGTCAACGGTACATTTGCTGGTGAACCTGAAGTTGTTGATGGTATTGTTGGTAAAGCACTTCTATTTGATGGTGTAGATGATGGTGTCAAACTTCCCGATTCAAACGGCTTAAACACTGGTGGTCCTTTCATGAACAGAACGATTGCTACATATTTTAAATGTACTGATGTGAGTATCTCTGATCATAAACAGACGATTTTTGAAGAAGGTGGTAGGACCCGTGGTTTTGTGATAAATGTTTATGAAGGAAAGATCTATGTCGGTGCTTGGAATCGTGCAGAGTATCAATGGGCAGGTGCGTGGCCCTCCGCAGAAGTAGAGTCTGATAGATGGTATCACGTCGCTCTTGTCCTACGTGATGGAGCCAGTGCAGTTGAAGATGACAAATTTGAGATGTGGCTTGATGGTGTGAAAATTGCCAGCGAACCGGGTGGTCAGATGCATGCACATGGTGATAATACAGGTATCGCCCATACGAATCAAAATGCTGTTTTCCACGATGACGATGGTTCTGGAACAGACATTCACTACTTCGGTGGTGCAATTGATGAAGTGATAGTGTATAACTCAGCATTTAATGATGATGATTTCTCTGAATTTGCTGATGTAATTCAAGCTGCGACAAGTGTTGAACCACAAGACAAATTTACTACGACATGGGGTACACTTAAATCAGATAGGTTGCGATAGATTTTCCTTCAGCGATTGTTAAATCAAAAACTATACCATAAAGCGTGGTGGTGAATATCCACTGCGCTTTATGTTTTTAAGGGATAAAATGGCTTGCCATATTGACACAACACCTGCCAAATTTGTCTATTCCAATTGATTTTATTATTTGGTGAATACAATTTCTCTAATTCATTGTGCTGTTTTCATGGAAAACTTTGGCATAGATATTGCTTCTAATAGGATAGATTAGTAAAGTTCAAGGAGACACAAAATGAGATTAGACAGATTTACAATTAAAGCACAAGAAGCCCTACAAACAGCACAAACTTTAGCAGGTGAATACCAAAATCCAGAAATGAGTGTTGAGCACCTAATGCTATCACTCATCAGACAAACTGATGGGATTGTCACCCCAATTTTGCAGAAATTAGGAGTAGACATTCAAGGAATAGTAGCTGCCCTTGAGGAGAAGATACAGAAATCACCTAAAGTTCAAGGGGACAGTTCAGAACTTCGCGTTTCAGGTTCATTACAATCAACCCTTGAAACGGCTATTAAAGAATCCACATCTTTGAAAGATGAATATGTTAGCACTGAACACCTTTTGATAGCATGTTCGGATTCAAAGCAGAGTGATGTGGGACAAATTCTACGCGAGGTAGGTGTAACGAAGGATAATATCCTAAAGGCACTTATTGACATACGCGGAACGCAACGTGTAACGGATCAGAATCCTGAGGACAAATACCAAGCACTTACAAGATTTGGCAGAGAACTCACTCAAGAGGCAATGTCTGGTAAACTTGATCCAGTTATTGGCAGGGACGATGAAATTCGCCGTGTAATGCAAGTCCTATCACGCAGACGAAAAAACAATCCTGTGCTGATTGGAGAACCGGGTGTTGGTAAGACTGCTATTGTTGAAGGTTTAGCACAGCGGATCGCTGATGGTGATGTGCCAGAAAGCTTGCGTGAAAAACGACTTATCGCACTTGACTTAGGTGCACTTATCGCTGGAAGTAAATATCGCGGAGAATTTGAAGATAGACTCAAAGCCGTTCTCGCTGATGTTGAACAGGCAGAAGGTGAGGTAATTCTATTTATTGACGAACTTCACACTATCGTTGGAGCGGGTGCTGCTGAAGGAGCAGTAGATGCATCCAATATGCTAAAACCAGCATTAGCAAGAGGTGAATTGCGGTGCATTGGTGCAACAACATTGGATGAATACCGTAAACATATTGAAAAAGATGCTGCTCTTGAACGCAGATTCCAACCAGTACAAGTTCACGAACCGACAGTTGAAGATACAATTGCTATTCTACGCGGTTTAAAGGAAAAGTATGAGACCCATCATGGTGTTCAGATTCAGGATAATGCTATTGTATCTGCAGCAACGCTCTCAAATCGCTATATCTCTGACCGCTTTCTTCCGGATAAAGCTGTGGATTTAGTTGATGAAGCGGCATCACGATTACGCATTGAAATTGATAGTGTCCCTGAGGTTATTGACGAAGTAGAACGACGAATTATCCAACTTCAAATTGAACAACAGGCATTGGAAAAAGAAGAGGACGATGACGCATCAAAACAACGTTTGGACAAATTGAACCTTGATCTCGCGGGATTACAAGAGAAAGCAAATACCCTCAAGGCAAATTGGCAGAATGAAAAAACTAAGTTAATACAGATACGCGACTTGATGGAACAGGTTGAAGAACTCCGCACAGAATCCGATAAAGCAAAACGTGGTGGTAACTTAGCGAAAGCATCAGAACTTGAATATGGAAAAATACCTGAACTTGAAGTACAACTTAGTTCTCTACGAAATGCTATAGAAAGAGAAGGTAACGGTACTCATTTGTTGAGAGAACGCGTCAGTGCGGAAGATATTGCTGAAATAGTCGCAAAATGGACAGGTATTCCAGTTTACCGACTTATGGAAGGTGAAACACAGAAACTACTTCACATGGAAGAACGTTTATGTGAACAGGTAATTGGACAGGATGAAGCGGTTTCAGCAGTCTCAAATGCGATACGTCGTTCACGAGTAGGTCTTGGTGATCCTGAACGTCCTCTCGGTTCATTCCTATTTATGGGTCCTACGGGTGTAGGGAAAACACATTTGGCAAAATCACTTGCAGAATTTCTGTTTGATGATGTCAACGCAATAGTTCGGATTGATATGAGTGAATACATGGAGAAGCATACCGTTTCCAGATTAATCGGGGCACCTCCGGGTTATGTTGGATATGATGAAGGAGGTCAGCTCACTGAAGCAGTCAGACGGCATCCGTATTGTGTCATTCTTCTTGACGAGGTAGAAAAAGCACATCCAGAGGTATTCAATGTTTTGCTTCAGATGCTTGATGACGGTAGAATGACAGATGGACAAGGACGCACTGTTGACTTCAAGAATACGGTCGTCATTATGACTTCTAATATTGGTAGTCAATGGATAAGTGATTCAAATCTCGCAACTGAGGATATTCAACGAAAGGTAATGGATGCCTTACAATCCCATTTCCCACCCGAATTTCTGAACAGAGTGGATGATCTGATTATATTTGATCGACTCGGAATTGAGGAATTGAAGCAGATTGTAACACTTGAACTTTCAAAACTGAGTGAGCGATTTGCAGAAAAGGATATGACGCTCATGTTAACAGATGCGGCAACAGAGGAATTGGTGAGCCGTGGTTTTGATCCAGTGTATGGTGCTCGTCCACTTCGTCGCACACTACAACGCGATGTTCTCAATCCATTGGCGATTGATATACTTGAAGGTGACTTCCATGAGGGTGATGATGTGGAAGTTGAGTTTAAGGAAGGTAAGTTTCTGTTTAAACAAAACACGTAATTAATAATATTAGCAGGTATATTTGTATGACATTCCTGGGTGATACCCAGGATACACAAGTGTACCTGCTTTTTTATTTTATTTGGTCAAACTTTCTATAATTTTGTCAACAACACTATCAGCACGTTCTTGTATCTGTTTTGGTGTAAGGCTTTGTATAGGATGGGCAACGGTGAGTGGTTCCAAATCATTATATCCAAGAACACGTGCCTGAACTTTTCCAGCAGAGAAAAACACCTCAGAACATATTGCTATACTCGGAACTCCCCTTTCCTCTAATACTGATCCATCGTGCATACTGCACGATATACAGGATCCTCAGTCAGCAAGTCCTTCAATGACAAAATCAACGCGTTCTGCAAGATCAACGAGTAGTTCAGTTGGGGCAGGACGTGCGAATGTCGGTTTCTTTACACGGACAACATCGGAAATCTCAAATCTTTCACACAACAATTCCCCAACACGGTCAAGGAATATATCGCTACCTTTCTTTGTAATGTCCAGAATTCCTATGACCTTTCCATCTAATTCAGCAAGACGCGGTGCAAGATATTTCTCAGTCGTTTCACCTTGAGAGGTAGGATCAAGTAATGTGATATTTTCCATAGTTATCGATCTCCAATTATGATTCGGTGGGTGTTTCCAGTTGGATCTGTTGAGATTTTGCCATAGCATCCTCTGCTTCCTGTATCATCCCTTTGCGTTGGTAACAGATAGACAAACTGGTGTATGCAAGTGGATCGTTTGGATTGATTTCAATTGCTTTTTGAACTGCTTCAATTGCATCGTCGTATTGGCTTAACCTCTCATACGCATGTCCAAGTCCCAGATAGCCTTCTATATAATCTGGATAAGTCTCTATAAGGACATTGAACGCCTTGACTGCTTTCTCAAGTTCATTATCCGCGAAATGTGTAAGCG
>VYFM01000410.1:0-1903 GCA_009842375.1 Candidatus Poribacteria bacterium
TGTATATCTTGCGTTATTAGTATATCTTAAGAACTGTTGTCGTGTCAAGAAACTTCATTACCATTTTCAGATGTAAATTCTTCTTTAATCCAAGCATGAACGACATGATTTAATATAAGGTGTACATCCTCAACAGGTCCATACTGATTGCTCTCAACAATAACATTAACATCGCTGATCGTTGCTAACCTTCCACCGCCAAATCCACTCCATCCTATTGTCGGACACCCTACTTCTGATGCGTAATGCATTGCTCGGATTACGTTTTCCGAGTTACCACTTGCGCTGATTCCGATTACGACATCTCCTGGATTTGCAAAATTTTTCAGTTGTTCCACAAATACATCTTCGTAGGATACATCATTAGACCAAGCAGTCATTGTTGCCACGTTATCAGTTAAACTGACAACTCTAAAACGCGGTTTACCTTCAATGCTTGTTCCTTTACCTAAATCGCATGCGATGTGTGATGCAGTAGATGCGCTTCCTCCATTGCCTATAACGAATATTTGCTTGTCTGCATGATATGCATCCATAATTACATCTATGGATTGCCGGACATCTTCAAGTTTTAGTCGTTCTAAAACACCTTGTAGGTGTGAAATATACTTTTGAATTCTCTCCATTCTGTTTATACTCCAATCTTACACGACTAATGCTATAGCAGCAAGATCGCCTAATGTATTACCCAACTGTGCTGGCATTATCTTAACGACTTCAGCAGAACGTGCCATTGCAAAGGAAGAGACATATTTTCGGATAGGTTCAAGGAGAAGGTCTCCCGCAGCGATTGCAATCGTTCCCAATAACACTATGTCCGGGTTTAATATGTTTACAATATTCGCTATACCCCACCCCATATAATATGCTGTTTCGTCAATTAACTTCAGTGCTAATGGATCATTCTTGAGAGCTGCTTCCAAAACATGTTCAGATTTTACTGATTCTATCTGTCTATCTGCAAGTGCAAGGATCATTGTGTTAGATTCCTTTTGAATTGCTGTTTTGGCACGTCGTGCAATTGCCGGTCCTGAGCAGAGTGACTCAAGGCACCCCCGCTTTCCACACCCACACAAAGGTCCATCCTGTAGCAGTATTTGGTGTCCTACCTCTCCAGCACTGTCATTCGCACCGTGATATACATTCCCATTTATGACGATACCACCACCAATACCAGTACTCATAGTCATATATAAAACAGCATTGTAACCTTTTCCGCCACCGAACCGATATTCTGCAAGTGCACAGGCATTCGCATCGTTTTCAATCGTAACAGGAATGCTATACTCCGATTCAAGTCTTGTTTTGAGTGGAAATGAATTCCAACCGGGTAGATTAGGTGGAGAATAGACGATTCCAGTTTTTGTATCTAATGGACCACCACAACTGACACCGATTGCTGAAATAGCATTCTGTTTCAGTCCTGCTTGTGCGATAGTTTCATTTATCATCTCAAACAAGAGCTCGATAATATATTCAGGACCTTTTTCTGCTTGAGTAGGTCTTCTAACTTTGCTGAGTATATTTCCTGAATCATCGGCAACGACGGTAGCGAGTTTCGTTCCTCCGATGTCTATTCCCACGATATTTTTTTTCATATTACAATTGGTCATTTAGATCGCGGAGTGCTGGATAGATCTGTTGATATACTTTTAGTTTATCATCGTATTCTTGTGCAATCTCTTCTCGTGGATAGTATTCCTTCTGTGGTTTGACTAACAGGTCGACTGCTTCCTCTATAGAGTTATATTTACCAATCGCAGTTCCAGCAAGAATTGCTGTTCCGAGACAAACTCCTTCTGAGATATCAAGTGCGATGACCTTTTTACCAAACATATCCGCTTTCAGTTGTAGCCATTTTTCGGACTTTGCGCCACCACCGATTGCGCGGACTTCATTGATC
>VYFM01000410.1:1913-4573 GCA_009842375.1 Candidatus Poribacteria bacterium
TTGATCTCCACACCAGCATCTTCCAACATCGTTAGATTCTGTTTAATTTCGTAACTGATCCCTTCAAGAATTGCCTTCACAAGTTCACCTTTGGATGTTGAAAGAGATAATCCAACAATCGCACCTTTTGATTCTAAGTCAAGATGTGGTGTGCCTGAACCTGTAAAGTGCGGGAGCAACATAGCGGTTCCAGGAACATCTGGGATATCTTCAAGTAGAATATCATAGACATCTCTATTTTCAGCGGATGCTCGTGCAACATCTGCTTGTGCTAATGTGTCACGAAACCATCTTAGGACAACACCACCGCTTGAAACAAAGCCGAGTGTTACATAGAGTCCTTCAACGACATGAGGATAGCAAGAAAAATTACCATCAATCATTTGTTGGTTGACAACAGGTTCTCCGAAGGCAGGTGCGATGCACTCAACTGTGCCTGTGGCATCCATGACTTCTCCCCCGCGAATAATACCTGCTCCTAATGCACCACAAGGTTGATCATGTCCTCCAGCGACAACGACAACCCCATTCGGCAGACCGAGTTCACCGGATACCTTTTTGCCAATTTCACCGATGATTGTTCCTGAAAGAACTGTGTCGGGTAATATAGATACATCTACATTTCCTAATTCAAGCATTCTCTCAGACCAACATTTATTGATAATGTCAAATGCCATTGTACGTGCTGCCAGAGAATAATCCACTGCAGGCTGTACACCAAGTCTGAAATTAATAAAGTCCTCAAAACCGAAGAATTTCCATACTTCTTTATATAGGTCAGGTTGATTTCGTTGTATCCATACTAGTTTTGCGAGTGTGTGTATGTCACTCGGTGGCATACCGGTGATTTGCATTACTTCCAAGGGGGTAATATCTTGTAGAATTTCATCACAGATTCCTATTGTGCGGGAATCAAAGGTTGTAATAGCATTTGCGAGGACATCACAGTTTCCCCATACGGGTGTTACGGCTTCACCTTGAGATGCCACACTTATTGCTTCAATAGGATCGTCTTTTGTTTTTGCTGCTACCTCGCGAATTCCGTTGGATACATTTTCCCATACTACATTTCCGTCTAGTTCGGACCAACCGGGTTGTGGGTGTATCAACGGATATTCACCATAAGCATGTGCCAAGATTTCACCATCTTCTTGGAACGCAATGACTTTGCATCCTGTTGTGCCAACATCAATACCCAATAAACTCATTCATTTTCTCCTTGATACGGGATGTACACATCATAGTATAAACAGAATTTAAATGCAAGGAATCTGTATGATGAATTAAAGTGCTTTCTTGACTTAATTCTTCAATGATGTTAACATTTTTGCAGAGGAATATAAGATTATTACCATTAGAAATAAGAAGTTGGAGATGAGAAATGAATACAACGTCAACGCCACAGGAAAGGCGTTATGGTTTGAGTGCTGAGGAAATAGAACATTGGAATGAAAACGGTTATCTGGTTCGCTTAGGTGTTTTTAATGCTGAAGAGAATGATGCACTTCGACAGGTTGCTGAGGACATTGTTGATGGAAAGCGTAAGTTCCCGTCTGCACACATAGATCAGAACGCGCTTGTTAGAGATGGGAAAAAAGAGGAACAAGGCATATATGCGATGCACAAGATACATCATCCGAGTTGTTTCGTCCCGGAATTTCTTGAACGCGTGCGCGATCCGCGTCTAACTGACCCACTCGTTGATTTGATGGGACCGGATATTCTTGGTATAAACAACTTGTTTATTTGGAAAGCACCCAAAATCGGTCTCGGTTTTCCTTGGCATCAGGACATGTTCTACTTTCGGAACAGGTTCAGGACAGAAACGACCATCGGAACCTGGACGGCTATTGATCCTGCTGATCAGGATAACGGTTGTCTGTATGTTATACCGGGTAGCCACAAAGACAATATTCATGAACATGATGATCTTGAGGGTTCACAACAAAAGGAATTCAAATTGGCACGCGATGCGCGCGATGAAGATAGTGTTGCTTTGGAAGTGCCACCCGGGGCAGTCGTCTGGTTTCACAGCCATCTCCTCCATAAGAGCACAGACAACCACAGTCTCCGATTTCGGCGGAGTTATGTAATACACTACTTAAGTGCCCAGGCAGAATGGGCAAAAGGTAACGGTACATATAGAGGACAACCTGTGATGTGGGTTCGGGGTAGGACTTTTCCTGATAAGGTGCATGAAGTTGAACGGGAGGTATTGCCTGTATCTGAGGATGATTGATGTTTTATAGATCAATTAACCGCTATACTGTTCAAGGGTTAACAGGTCCAATTCCTTCGGTAGCATAACGGGTAAAGTCTGCTGTGTTAAAGGTCAAGATATGTTTTACATCATGAGCAATCATTGATGCAACCAACCTTGCATCATGAACTTTAACTCCAGTGACTTCCTGTTCAATGATTAACCTTCTCCAAACCGGATGTATCTGATGAACTTGATCGCATCATGCACGTTTCCTTGCCTATCGGATTTCAGTATCCTGATGGGTAGTGATAGTTGTTCACCGTTTTCTCCACTACCTGTTGTGGGAAACAACTTCTCCATTAACTTTGAAGCAAACAACAAAGCACACGCAGATGAGATTTTTACTAAATTAACAGATGGTGGCACACAGGGTTATTTAGTTTTAAGTATTTTCAGT
>VYFM01000529.1 GCA_009842375.1 Candidatus Poribacteria bacterium
GTTATAATGGAATGCTGACATTATTATTTACCAGTAAATTGGTAATCACCAAACTGTAGCACCTTAGTTAAAGGAGAAATTCCGTCTGCACATCTGATATGAAGTACTTGTTTATCAAGGTCAACACTGTCAATAATTCCAACACCAACGGTATCACCTGATTCGTTGACCATACCAACCAAACGTTGTTCAAAATATGCAGTCGTTTCAGATGATATATGTGTTAGGCTAAGATAATTTCTAAGACTGTTAGTCGCATTTGCAGTTAACTTTCTTCGTGCTATCAAACTTAAGGATCGATTACCCCATTCAGCAAAATCAATCTCAGTTTCCGTCAAACCAGTTAGTATATCCAATTCTTTCTGATTAGCAATTCTTCCATTAAAAAATGAAGTGCGTGCACCCCGAATTTGTTCAAATGGCACCACATGAATACTACTGTCAGCAAAGTATGTCTTAAACTTAGTTTTTCTATTACGTTTCCGCGCTTCACTACTTCTTTTTTGTACCAACCTGTGTGGTTGCATATAATGTATTGTTAACCAGTTAACATTGTCAAAGCAGCCAACAATCCTTTTCAAAGTTATGGATCGACCAATACATATTACATGCTGCGGACGAATGAGTTCTATCTTTTGTTGCTTAAGCATTGCAGCTGCAGCATCATGAACATATCCTGTTGTATCAACAACAATGAAATCAGATTCCAGATTTAATGCGGAATCTATCATCAATCGTGTCCCGGTCAACATTGTAAGAAGATTGCGTTGAGGAGATATAGATCCTACAAAGTAGAGAACATCTACATTATGTATATATGCTTCATTAGGATCTATTCTATTAACATTCGGCAAGGGTGAATCTGTATCAGGTTTATGATATGGTTGGTTATGCTGATTAGCGTATCCACCAAAAGGTAACAATACATTATCATTCACTTTTGTTGCTATAAACTGTTTCACTCCAATAGTGGCAGGTGGACCAATTTGAGATTGTCCAACATCAGCATCAACAAATGCCACACGCATTGATGCAGCACATGCATAATCTACAAGAAAACGACAAAAAGTAGATTTACCTACATCAGATGCACCAAGTACGAGCACACGTTGGTTCGGAAGAACGATCTTTTCTGCAAGTCTCTTCCAATCAGTACTAATTTGGTACTCATGATTCATGATGGATAGACCTTAGTTTCCAAAGCTAAGTTCATATCTAAAGGTAACGCCGGGAAGGTTTATGATGTCATCAAAGTAGGAATTCTGTTTTATACCGAGTATCTGCTCAAGCAAAGATGATTTTCGCTGTTTACGTACGATTCTTGGAGTGCCTTCAATGTTGCCAAGTTCACCTGCATGTACAATGGCATCTTGTAAGTTTCCTAATTTGTCCACCAGTTTATGTGTATGCGCCTGTTTACCTGAAAATATTCGTCCGTCAGCTAAATTAGTTATCTCATCTCTTGTTAGACGGTCTTGACGCGACTCAGAAACAGCATCAACAAACTGGTTATATACATCATCAACGGTTTCTTGAAGAATGGCAATTTCTTCGTCAGATAAATCTCGGAATATTGAACCTGAATCTTTAAACTGACCACTTTTTATGACCTGTTGTTCTAAGCCGACTTTCTCGTATAGTCCCTTCATCTTTGTAAATTGCATGATTACACCGATACTTCCTGTCAATGTTCCCGGATTTGCGAATATAGCGTCTGATGCACAAGCAATATAATAACCTCCAGAAGCAGCAGTACTTCCCATTGATGCTACTATCGGTTTCTCTAACTTTGTTAATTCCCGATAAATCTCTTGAACAGGTGCGACACTCCCACCCGGTGTATTTATGCGTAAGACAATTGCTTTCACACTTGGATCGTCACGATAGACATGGATCTGTTTGATGTAAGCATCAGATTTTGAGATGATCCCGCCAACATCAATAACAGCAACTTTTTCACCAAGTGATACAGAACCCATCATAAAACGCAGCATAAGAGATAAAAAAAAGAACACAACTATAGCTGATATGATAATCCAGACACGTTTCTTTTTCATTCTTTGAAGTCGTCCTAAATGTTGTGTAGGTTACCTGTCTCACTGGTTCGCATATTTCGCTTTGATGGAAACACAAGCACCCAAAGGGTTTTGAGCAACCACTTTATATCCGAAATAAAGGACTGTGATTCAACATATTGAAGATCAATAGCTAATTTCTTCGGCATTAATACTGTAATGTAATAAGTTTCAGGGTCTGTATGCGCTGCTAATTTTTCCTCTTCATTTCTATTCGCTATTTGAGATGGACCTGTTATTCCAGGTTTTACAAGTAAAACCTGTTTATGGGTTTCAGTATAGTATTGGACATATTCTGGAGACTCTGGACGTGGACCAATTAAACTCATTTCTCCTTTGATTACATTTATAAAGTTTGGTAGTTCGTCCAATTTTGTATAACGTAAAAACCTACCTATTGATGTAACCCGCGAATCCTTATGTGTCGTAAGTCCGATTCCAATTTTATCAGCATTTTCTACCATTGTTCTGAACTTAAACAATTCAAATATTTTTCCACCTAATCCTATCCGTTTTGCTTTGTAGAACACAGGTCCTGAAGATTGGATTTTGGCAAGAATACTTCCAAGTAGGAATAGAGGAGAAAATATGAGGAGAACTGATGTTGACACTATGATGTCAAAAGTTCGTTTCGTCCAATAGGATTTCATTAGAATTAAACTGTATCTAAGGTTCCAGTTTCTTCAACTTCCGCTTCATCAGTGGATGTAATAAGATGGCGACGAATATCTGCTTGGTTATTGTCGTCAGAATCTGAAATAAATGCGCGATTAGGTTGGTAAATTGGCACTAATTCTTGCAGCTTTGCTATAATTCCATCTGTGTCAAGAGCCTCTGCATATTCAGCAAGTTCACTTATTTGTGATAATAACTGTTCCTCTTCAATATTTTCCATTTTTGCAACAAAGATACGTTGGTGTTTCGTTGCTGTCACACCCTCTTTTGGTGTCAGAAGTTCTTCATATAATTTCTCTCCCGGTTCCATACCGGTAAAGTCTATCTTAATGTCCTTATCAACTTCTAAACCAGAGAGTCGGATTAAGTCGCGGGCAAGGTCAAGGATCTTAATCGGTTCCCCCATATCCAACATTAGGATCTCTCCACCATTTCCCATTGCGCCTGCTTGAATTAGCAGTTGGACTGCCTCTGGTATAGTCATAAAGTATCGCGTTGCTTCTCTGTGTGTGACTGTGACTGGACCACCTTTGGCAATTTGCCGTTTGAAATTTGGCAATACACTTGCACGACTACCGATAACATTACCAAAGCGGACAGCAATAAATTTAGTTCCGTTCCGATTCGCTTTACATTGGATAAGCTTTTCAGTTACTCGTTTGGAAGCACCGTAGACACTCGTTGGGTTAACAGATTTATCTGAGGACACAAGTATGAAAGCCTCAACATGATGTTTAATTGCAGCATCAATAAGGTTTTTTGTGCCAAGTATGTTATTTTTCACTGCCTCATCAGGATGATTCTCCATAAATTTGACATGTTTATGTGCTGCAGCATGGAAAATAATATGCGGACGGTACCGCTCAATTATCTGATCAACCTTGGAATTATCTCGTATATCTCCGATAATTAACTCTCTATTAAGTTGCGGGTCAGATTCTCTCAATTCCAAATCGATATGATAAATACTATTTTCCCCACGTCCGAATAATATTAATAGTTCAGGATCAAGTTTTGCTACCTGTCTACAAAGTTCTGAACCGATAGAACCACCTGCACCTGTCACCATCACACGTTTACCAGAAAGATTCTTTGAAATCTCTGCCAAATCTATCGGATCTGTGGAACGGTTTAGTAAGTCTTCCAACTTTACCTCACGAATGTGACTGATGCTAACTTTGCCTTCCAGAATAGCGTGTATATTTGGAACTATCTTGAATTGACATCGTCTGTACTCACACTGACGTATAATATCTCTAATTTTACCGGCTGGAGCCGATGGCATTGCAATGATAACTTCCTCAATTTCCCGTTTACGTGCAATATAGGTAAGATCACGAGTTGTGCCAAGTACTTCAAGTCCCGCAATATATTTACCAACCTTCAGTGGATTATCATCAATAAAACCAACAGGCAAATAACCTTTTTCCGGGTGACCGCGTAACTCCTTTAAGACTCCAATTCCAGCCATTCCCGCACCAATTATTAAAACTTTGGTTCGGGGCGACGCAACCTCTTTTAGTCTACCTTCACGTAAAATGCCATGCGAAAATTTTATAAAGCCAATAAAGAGAGCACTATATATCCCATCAATTAAAAAGAAAGTCCATATATCAACACGTTTTAGGAGAACTGAAAGACAAATTAGAAGTAAACATGATATCGCAACAGCCGATGCAAATGTACGAAATTCTTTGACACCAGCATACCGCCAGATAGGCTTATATATTTTAAAGGATAGAAAGGTCGCAATACGGATTAGTGTAACAACACCTGCAATACAAATATATAGTTGTAATGAAGTTAGAGT
>VYFM01000213.1 GCA_009842375.1 Candidatus Poribacteria bacterium
GTGAATACACTGAATTAATACGTGATTAATTCAGTCTGCTGCACCTTAATGTGCATCTACTATTTTGAATGCACAATATGGGGCATACATATCTTCAACTTGATCCAATCTAATTGTGCTTGATTCATCATCCTCTACCTGCTACAATGACAACTAATTCTGTCTTATCAGGAGTTTATATGCAAGATATTGTTGTTGATGCTGCAAGGTTGCACGATTTTGCACGTTCATTGTGTGAAAAGGCAGGTTCACCGTCTGAAGACGCTGAACAGATGGCAAAACTTCAGGTGCAAACTGACCTGCGCGGTGTCCATTCCCACGGTACTCGTGCGCTGCCCGGATATCTAAATTTAGTGCTTGATGGTAAACTAAACCCTAAACCAAATCTCAGTATTGTTTCGGAAGGTCCAAGTTTTGCGGTGATAGATGGAGACAATGGTATGGGACACTTGGCAAGCACGTTGGCGATGGAAACTGCGATTTCAAAAGCGAAAACGACAGGTATCGCTGCAGCCGGCGTGCACAATGCAGGACATTTTGGGGCAGCTGCTTGCTATTCAATTATGGCAGCGTCGAATCAGATGATCGGATTTTCAACGACAAATACAGGTAATCCATCTATTGTTCCCCCTGGTGGAGCGGAAGCAGTGGTTGCAAATAATGCGATGAGTTATGCTTTGCCAACAGGTGACACACACCCTATCGTATTAGATATGGCGTGCGGTGTATCTTCATGGGGGAAAATAGCAACGATGCGGATGTACGACAAACCGATTCCTGGCGGCTGGTTAGTTGATGATACAGGACAACCGAGTAAGGATCCAAATCAGGGACGTTTGATGGCACCTGCTGGAGGGGCAAGAGGTTACGGATTGGCACTCATTATGGGGATATTGGCAGGTCCTCTGACTGGTGGTATGATGGCTTGCACTAAGACAATGACAACATCCGAACACTTCTTTATTGCAATTAATATTGAGAATTTCACAGATTTTGATACATATATCTCTGAAGTGAAACAAGGAATCCACAAAATACATAGCGCGAAAACTGCCGAAGATTTTTCACAAGTATATCTACCGGGAGAAATTGAGTGGAACAACTACGACAAATGGATAGAAGATGGAATTCCTATCCATACAAACCATTTACAAAGCCTTGCAAACATCGCAGAAAAATTAGATATAAATATCTGTTGGGAGTGGTAAATTATGGCAGAAACGAATGAACGTGTTGATGGTGGCACACTACCCGATTGGGAGGTAGATGAACTACCTGCACCACCACAATATCAATTTGGTAAAGCTTTTAGAAGTATATTAGGACCAGGTATTATTGCGTTAGGTGCTTCAATCGGCAGTGGTGAGTGGTTGTTAGGACCGGCTATTACTGCCCAGTACGGCGGCACATTACTCTGGATTGCTACAATCGCAATTATCCTTCAATCGGTTTTAAACACAGAGGCGATCCGTTACACACTATATACCGGTGAACCGATGTTGAGTGGTTATATGCGGTGTAAGCCAGGACCGAGATTCTGGGCTATTTTTTATTCCAGTGTTGACTTTTTCAGTATTTGGCCCGGATGGGCAATGGCAGCTGCAACTGCGCTTGCTGCTGCGTGGATAGGAAGAATGCCTGCAGATGCCGATCAGAACACTGTACGAGTTTTCGCATATATTATATTTTTTGCATGCTTAGCAATTATTATGTTCGGTGGAAAGATATATAACGCACTTGAAAAAGTATTGCTATTCATGGTCGTATGGATTATAGGATATTTGGTCATCGTAGATTTAGTTCTGGTTTCGCCAAGAGTATGGTGGACTGTCATTAAAGGATTCTTCAGTTTTGGGGCATTACCACCCGATGTCCAGAGTGGAAACTTTAATTGGTTACTACTTGGGGCATTCGCTGCTTATGCTGGAAGTGGAGGTTTAGGAAACATAACTATATCAAACTACGTCCGAGACAAAGGATGGGGCATGAGTAGTTTAGTTGGTGCGATTCCATCTATCATCGGTGGTCAAAAGGTAACTCTCTCACACTTCGGCAAGGTCTTCCGAATTACTCCTGAGAATCTGACTCGGTTTAAGGAGTGGTGGAAATATGTAAGATTTGAACAGTACTATATCTGGGTTGTTGGGTGTTTCATCGGATTAGCATTACCCGCAATGTTGACACTTGAATATGTGCCTTTAGGTCAAGAGATGGATCAGTGGGCAGCAGCAGGATTTCAGGCGGATGGATTAGCACAAAGGGGTGGTAGAGTCATGTGGTACTTAACCCTTTTATGTGGTTTTTGGGTGCTATTCTCAACACAACTTGGTGGGGTAGATGGTGTACCCCGACGTTTTACCGACATCATTTGGACAGGTTTTAGAAGTGCAAGAAAATTGGGTGAAAATAATGCAAAGTGGATCTACTATCCGATCGTACTCGTTTATGTCCTATGGGGTGTCGTAGCAATGTATTTTGCGAAACCTTTATTAATGATTATTGTATCAGCAACAATTGGCGGCTATCAACTGGTGATGTGTTCAATACATACATTGTATGTCAACAGAAAATTACTACCGAAGGAGATTCAACCACCGATATATAAACAGATTGGTCTATTATTATGCGCGGTATTTTATTCAATTTTCGGGACAATAACAGTCTACAAACAGGTAATTGCTAAGTATATCTTGCCTTATTTTTTCTAAACTACAATTAACAGAGGAGTGAAATAACACGCGTAGGTCGGAGCGAGTGTAGCGACCTCCGACATGTTGTCTGAACCAGGATGGACAGGATTACAAGATTTACAGGATTGAGAGTTGGTGAGTATATATTCCGTTGTAAAGGATGAAGGACTACCTTTGGAAAAGAATATTGGAATACAAATCTCTTATCCTGAAAATCTTAGTTCAGACAGACAAGAATCACTAAATTGACGCTTATAGTTTGATTAGGAGTGTTTTATAATATTCCTGCAACCACCGACGCATTTTTGGGTTTCCGTTGTGTCCGACCAGTTGAACCGTGATTAATCATGGTATGCGGCGATAATCCCCTCTGTTAGGCTTTCTATTGTTGCATCCTTCGCAACAACATCAACGCGTATCTTGTGTTTCACTGCTGTTGCCTCTGTGGAAGGACCGATAACTGCGACTTTCACATTTGCCAATAAATCAGTAGCATTATTTTCTGGAAACATCTCAAGAAAGTTTGTTACTGTTGAAGAACTGGTAAAAGTAACGAGATCAATTCTACCATCTAATAAATCTTTCGCAATAACTTCGCTGCATTCACTCTCAACCTTGACAGTATCATAGATAGACACATCATCAACATGTGCACCTCTTTCTCGTAGAATCTTGGGTAGGTCTGATGTGCCAATTTTTGCTCGTGGAAGTAAGATATTCTTTCCATCCACATCAACTATTTCTGAAGCGACAATCTTTCCACTTGATTGAGAAGGGACGAAATTGGGGTTTATACCGATGCTGTTTAATGCCGCAACAGTTTTCGGTCCAACTGCACAGATGTTGCATCCACTAAATGCCCGCGTGTCCATCCCTTTCTCTTGAATTTGCTTATAGTATATCTCAACAGCATTAACACTTGTAAAGATAACCCAATCATACTTTTCAGGAATAGGAATATTGGCACTATCAAGATCAAGAGGACGAACCTCTATGGTTGGAAATTGGATGACATCAGCACCATTTTCTTCTAATATGTCAACAAATCCACTTGATTGTGCACGAGCACGGGTTACAAGAATTCGTCTACCAAAGAGAGGTTTAGTGTCAAACCACCGTAATTGCTGACGAAGTGTGTTGACCTCCCCGACGACAATAATCGCGGGACTTTTCAGTTGAATCTCTTCTACCTTTTCTACAATATCCGCAAGAGTGCTTTGGACAACAATTTGTTGTGGAGTCGTTCCGACGCGCACTAAACTCACTGGAGTTTGTGGGTCTCTCCCGTGAGTAGTCAAGCGTTCCACAATCTGATTGAGATGTGCAACTCCCATATAGACGACAAGTGTATCTACCGCTGTTGCAAGAGATTTCCAATTGATGTTTGAATCCGGATGTAGTGCTGCAGAATGACCTGTGACGAATGCCACCGATGAGGCGTAATCTCGATGCGTAACAGGAATTCCAGCATACGCAGAGGCAGCAATAGCAGAAGTAACACCCGGAACTATTTCAAACGGAATACCTTCCTCTGCAAGTGCCATCGCCTCCTCACCGCCACGTCCGAAGATATAAGGGTCACCACCTTTTAGTCGGACCACGATTTTCCCATCTTTCGCATGCTGAATAAGCAGATGATTGATTTCGGTTTGACGGGTTGCACGGATTCTGGGGTCAGGCGCTTTGATCTTTTCGGTGTGTGCAGGGCAATGTTCCAATAATGTATCGTTTAACAACAGATCGTAAATCACTACATCTGCTTGCTGTAGACACTCTATTCCTTTTAGTGTAATTAACTTCTTATCACCAGGACCTGCACCTACTATGTAGACAATACCAGTATGTGTTGTACTCATAG
>VYFM01000446.1 GCA_009842375.1 Candidatus Poribacteria bacterium
GAAGATCTATTGTTATAATTGGAAATAACTCAATTTTACACATTCCATTGTGACTACTTTGTTAAGGAATATCATGCAAACATCTCATAAATATCTTGACCCGTTAGCACTTACCCGAATCGGTGGTATGGAACTCGTCGCCAGACTTGTAGTTGAAGGGTTTGTCACTGGATTACATAAGAGTCCGTATCAGGGCTTTAGCGTTGAATTCGCTGAACACCGACAATATATGCCAGGTGACGAAATCCGTTACATTGACTGGAAAGTTTATGGAAAATCCGACCGATTTTATGTCAAAAAATTTGAAGAGGAAACAAATCTGCGCGCATATATTCTGCTTGATACCAGCGCATCCATGAACTATAAACATAACGATGACACATTGACGAAGTTTGAATACGGATGTTATCTTGCTGCATCGCTAACCTATCTCATGCTAAAGCAACGGGACTCTGTAGGTTTGGCACTATTCGATACAGATATTAACGAATATATTCCCCCAAGAGGTGCTGCTACACATCTTCGTGCGATAATGTCTGCATTGGAAAATGCAACACCAGGTGAAGAAACAGAATTGAGTGGTCTATTCCATGAACTCGCAAAAAGAATAGTAAGACGTGGGTTAGTTATAGTTATTTCAGATTTACTTGATGAACCAACACATGTCATCTCCGCACTAAAACACCTCCGTCACCAAAAACATGAGGTGATTGTCTTCCATCTACTTGACCATGCAGAACTTACCTTTCCATATAACGGTTCAGTCGTTTTTCGTGATATGGAGACAGGACAAACGCTTTCAACACAAGCCGATTCACTGAAAGCAGCATATCTTGAGAATCTCAACACCTTTATTCAGAATTACCGACGTGGATGTGGTGCAAGCCAAATAGACTACGTGCAAATGGACACAACTACACCCTTTGACCACGCTCTATCAGAATATCTATCACGGAGATAATAACTTTCATTGAATTAAATATACTCTATCTACGTATCTCTTATGATAATCCAGATAGTAGTCAAGATGAATTAATAGAAAAATTCAAAGATTCGTTGAAAGAGGGAAACGTTAAAATACTATACCCAGGAGGGTTTTAATATATCAATCCTGGATATGATAACTTACAGAGGAATTGCCTATGAAAACATACCGTATAGCAATATTAGGTTGTAGAGGAAGGGGAACAGCAGCTGCACGTGCTTATCATGCTCATCCCCGCACTGAGATAGTTGCTCTGTGCGACCTAATTGAAGAACGCAGGGATGCATTGGGAGGAGAAGTCAATGTTTCAGCACGGTACGCAGACCTTGACGAGATGATACAACAAACTTCACCAGATATCGTTGCGATCCCTACCGGCACTGAATTTCACTACGATTTATGTATGCGTGTGTTAGAACATGGTGTGCACATTGAAGTTGAAAAGCCGATGTGTGTAGATCTTGTTGAGGCTGATGCGGTTATAGAGAAAGCCGAAGAAAAAGATGTACAGGTTGCAGTTCATCATCAAGGCAGAGTCGGTGCATCAATACAAGCACTTACTCGTGCGTATAACGAAGGGAAAATCGGTAATCTACGTTATATGTACGGTAGTGGTAAGGGTTATTACGGTGGTTACGGATTGATGAACATTGGCACACACATGCTCAATAATATGCTGCATTTTGGCAAACGGTGCAAGAGTGTTGTTGCACATCTGACAAATGGTGGTAAACCGATTACTCCTGAAGATGTTGTCCCATCACCAAGTGGAATGGGAACTATCGCTGGCGAATATATTACCGCAACGATGCAATATGAAGGAAACGTAACTGGCACGCTATTGCAACATCGGTTTAATAAAATGGACACAGGTGCTTATTCAATGGAACTCTTTGGCACTGAGGGAAGGCTGTTTTGGAAAAGCGATGGTGCATGGCATTTACCGACTCCCCACTATATACCAGATGGAACAAATGATAAGTGGGAATCATTGGATCTAATCTATCCCGATCATTATGATTCAAAAAGCAGCGCATCGGAATCAGATTATTGGTTTGTTGAGGAATATGTTAATGCATTAGATGAGGGCAGACAGCATCTATGCAGTGGATATGAGGGACGACACATCATTGAGATGATGATGGGAATCTTTGAATCTGCGGCTTATGGAACACGTGTCAATCTACCACAATCTGACCGTCGTCATCCATTATTGAGATGGCGTGAGGAGAAGGGATTAGAAGATCCAATGAAAATGCCACGCGGATACGGTGAGTGGCTAAATTTGGAATCCAAGCGAATTGGTTAAAGAAATTAGTTTGAATTCATTACAAGGTAAAACTCAATTTCTATCGGAATAAATCTGGGATATGATTGCATTTGTCTGCAATCCTGACTCACCTGTACAACGGATTGTATCACCAGTCTTGATATGATTGACAAAATCCTTAATAAGTCCCGTATGGGTATGTGACAATGGTTTCTGAGACATATCAACTTGACCATCAGATTTAGACAGAAGTATCAGATTACCGGAATTGAGGGGTGAACAGGTTAAACTTCCTGTCGTGCCATATACCTCAACATCGTCAATTCCGATGCCGATATTCCAGTTGATATTTGCTATCGCATGTGCACCACTTTTAAAACGAAGAGTAAAAACTGCAGAATCATCCACAGGAATATCCTGATAAACGGTCTCAGCATAACCTCTAACGGATTCAATGTTTCCCATCAAATATTCAAGTAGACTAATCCGATGACTACCGATGTCCATCAACACACCACCGCCACTCATCTCTGGGTTTATTCGCCAATTCTTCAGATCGGGACGATTCGGGTTATAGAAACCGGTGCAATTGATACGAGCGAGTACTACCTCACCGATAACACCTTCATCCATTAACGCCTTCATCTTCACGACATTTGGGTAGTGGTTTCGGTAGTAAGCAAGCATTAGGGTAACATCTGCTTCATGGCATGCATCAACCATCTGTTGACACTCTTCCACAGTCATCGCCATGGGTTTTTCACAGAGAATGTGTTTGCCTGCTTGTGCTGAACGGATAGTCTGTTCGCAGTGGAGATATGGATGGGTTGCAATATAAACTGCATTGATTTCGTCATCAGCAAGGAGTTGGTCAACATCGGTATAGACACGTTTGGCACCGTGTCTTTCTGCAAATGCTTCTGCTTTTTCACGATCCTGCCGCATCACCGCAATTAGTTCTGAATCGTCAACGGTGTAAAGTGGTGGACCGCCTTTATGTTCTGCGACATTGCCACAACCGATTATACCCCATCTGAGTATTGCCATGATATGTATAGCCTTTCTAATTCATTCAACTTGATATGAGGAGAATTATGATGCAAGAAGATGTAAAACTTGAGAGAATCTACCCATTTTTCATTGTTGATAATCTTTCTGATTCGATCAATTTCTATAATGAAAAACTCGGTTTTCAGACAGATTTACTTGTCCCTGAAGACGATCCTTATTTTGGTATTGTCAGTCGTGATAATGTGAAAATACTACTCAAAGAGATAACGGAATTCATTCATCCAGTCCCTAACCACACTCGTCATGAGTGGGCACGTTGGGATGCTTTCATATACACACCTGATCCGGATGCAATCTATGCAGAGTTCCAGTCTCGTGGCTTAGATTTTCACGAACCACTTGAAGATACGGATGACGGTCTCCGCGCTTTTGAGTTGAAGGATCATGATGGTTATATTCTGTGCTTTGCAAAGCCATTATAATTTTGTTGACATTAAAACATAATAAACAATGTTCTTACATCAATACAGTTCTATGTGAATCAGGATGTGTAAAAAAAGAATATTACGAATTAAAAACCATATATCTTATACTAACCAACATCCTTTCAATCCTCCTGCTGTTTTCCGAGGTCAATTGCTTTATTCATATCAGCTCTGGCTTCTTCATGTTGTCCGAGAGCGCGTTTCGCTGTGCCTCGATTGATATAGGCATCAACATAATTGGGTTGTAGGCTAATCGCTTTGTCATGATCTGCGATAGCATCCTCATGGTCTTTCAGTTCGTTTTTTGATACGCCACGATGTGTGTAGGCTGCAGCAGAGTTTGGATTTATACGGATTGCCTCATCATAATCAATAATCGCATCACGATGTTTACCTAATGACCTTTTAGCATTACCACGATTGATATAAGCCTCTACAAAATCCGGCTTAAGTCGTATTGCTTCGGTATAGTCAACAATTGCATTAGTTGGTTCACCAAGTTTACTCCTTACAATACCACGACTGTTGTATGCTTGTGCATAATCCGGATTCAGTCTAATTGCCTCGTCATAAGCAGAAAGTGCCTGATCAGTTTCATTCTGTTCAGAGTGTAGATAACCAATAGAGAAAAAAGCTCGCGCAACTAAATCGTTATCAACTCCTTTGGCAGTATTTGCGATCGATCTCCATTTCTCTATCGCATCAACGACATTACCGTCTCGTTGCATTCTATATGCTTCAATTATTGCTCTGTCTTCCAGTGACAATTCAGGAT
>VYFM01000100.1 GCA_009842375.1 Candidatus Poribacteria bacterium
GAATTTGAGCGATCAAATGAAGAATCAGTTGAAAGAATACACAATCAATTAGAGGAACAAAGGAATAGTTCGGAAGAACAGATTGAGAAAATACAGAGCGAAATTGAGAGAGAAACTGAATCATCTGAGGAACAGATCCGTAGAATGCAAGATGGTTTAGAAGAATACCATAAAAAGGTTGAAGAACAGATACAAAAGCTACAGGAAGAATCTGAAGAATATGGGCGCAGAATTGAGGAGGATATTGAAAGGATTCAAGAACGAATTGAACATTCCAGAGAAAAGGCAGAAGAACAGATGGAGCGAATACATGAACAGATAGAACATAACCACGAGATAGCAGAAGAAAAAATTGAAAGAATTCGTGAAAAGACGGAAGAATATAAAGAAAATTCCGATGAGCGTGTTGATAGAATTCGTGAACAAATGGATGAAATCAGAGATGGTACGGAGAACCGACACACTGAAAGTTTACATTTTGAAACGGATACACGTGTTGAAGATCACCACGTTGAAAATACTGTGCAGTTGCTGATGGAACGATATAATGCTGAGTACAACCAACGGCATGCAACGTCAACAATCAGCAATACGTACGTTCTCAATGGTGTTGAAATATTGAAATACAGTGGTAAATTCCTTCCATTAAACGAAGTGGATGAACTTTATCCACGCAATGAATGGCTTCAAACACTCCTTAATAAGAACGTCTCCATTGAGAATGTAGATGATTTTTGCCGATACTTAAACGCACGTGATAAGTTGGTACGGATTAAAGAGAAGCCAGATGTTTGGACTTCCGGACTTTTTGATATTCCTCCTACAGAGAATTGGGAAACATATCAGGAAGCGTACATTAATCAATTAGTAAATCCAGAAAAGGCACCGCATGCCTGAGCTATAATAATTCTGCGAATCCATATATGCGAGAGGATGACTAAGTGTAGATTCACTGCTAAAGGTCATCCTTTTATTTTGTTTCTGTCTATGCATATCAAATAAAATATAAGTATTGGGGTGTGTTCTCAAGAGTAAAATTGTCTTGCAAGGACGATAAATATATAGCATAATTAATGCATACAGGCGATAGACACAAGACTGTCAATACCAAACAAATTACCTTCTCACACCCCTTGCCGTAGGAGTGTAAAATGATAACCCGTAAAGACATTGAAGCGACATGTGCAGATATTGTGCGTGAGTTCTCTCCATTACAAATAATACTATTTGGTTCTTATGCTTACGGTACTCCGACTGAATATTCGGATGTAGATTTGTTGGTCGTTATGCCTATACCAAAATCTGAAAATCGTCAACAAGCGTTAGCAATTCGGGATCGGATTCCAGATCGTTTCAGTATGGATATCCTTGTGCGTTCACCCGAAGAGATCGCATATCGTATTTCGCACAATGATTGGTTTCTAAAAGAGGTTACTGAAAGGGGGGAAGTACTTTATGAATCTGAAAATAATTATATAATACCAATTAAAAAAGAGAACACGGATATGAACCCTTTAACTATGGAATGGGTAGAAAAAGCTGAAGGTGATTATATTGTTGCGAAGGAAAATCAGCAAGGAGAAAATCCTGTCCCCCATGTAATCTGCTTTCTTGCACAACAATGTGTAGAAAAATATATAAAGGCATGTCTCCAAGAGATGAATATACCGATTATAAGAACACACAATCTATCGCAACTGTTGGATCTAATATTGCCCACTATTCCAAAATGGAAAGATTGGAGAACTGATTTGTCAAAACTATCTGAATTTGCTGTGGATACAAGATATCCTGCTCAAACTCCTTCTGAAAGTGATGTTGTGCATGCGATGCAAACCTGTGAAATGGTACGACTTGCAGTTCGTGAACATTTGAAACTTCCTAATGACAATGATGGGAATGAAATCAAATGAATTTTGACCTACTAATTAAAAATGGGACTTTGATAGATCCTGCACAAGGTATTCATGCCCAAAAAGACATAGCATTCGTTGATGGTTGTGTAGTAAATGTCAGAGATGATATTCCATCCTCTGAAGCAAGGGAAGTATTGAAAGTGGACGGATGCTATGTAACACCGGGGTTAATTGACTTACATGTGCATGTTTTTCACGGTGTCAGTCACTTTGGAATTGAACCCGATTCGACATGTTTAGCGCGCGGCGCGACAACTGTCGTGGATGCGGGGTCAGCAGGGGCAGACACTTTCCCCGGATTTCGTAAATATGTAATTAATGTCAGCGACACACGTATTCTCGCACAATTGAACATATCTTCACAAGGTATGCTAACTCGTGAAATTGGTGAATTAGAAAACCCAGACTATGCTGATGTTGACAAAGCATGCAGAATGATAGAACAACACCGCGATATTATTCTTGGGGTTAAGGTTCGACTGACACGCGAGTCAATCGTCGGAGAACGTGCTGGTATGCAACCTCTGTACAAAGCACGAGAGGCAGCAGATGCTGCAGGACTTCCGATGATGGTACACCCTCAAGATGCCTGGTGTGAATCCATAGATGATATATTAGCAGTAATGGGTAAACGTGATATCCTAACCCACTGCTTTCACGATATGGCATGCGGTATTTTAGATAAAAATGGTAAAATACGGGATTCTGTGCACGCTGCGATTGAACGCGGTGTTATCTTTGATGTCGGTCACGGTGCAGGTTCATTCAGTTGGGACATCGTTGAAACAGCGATGGCACAAGGTGTTGAACCTACTACAATCTCATCAGATTTGCATGTCTACAATATAGACGGACCTGTTTACGATCTTGTGAATGTTGTAAATAAATTTCTGTATCTTGGTATGCCCCTTGACAATGCTCTGGCAAAGGTTACAAGTATTCCTGCTGATACAATATTAATGCCCGGAAAAGTTGGAACATTGGCAGCGGGGGCATGGGGTGATGCAGTGATCTTTGAAATGCGCGAGGGTGAATTCCAATTGGTAGATGCATGTGGTGAAATCAAAATCTGTGGACAGAAACTTGAACCTATTGTTGTTATAAAGGGTGGAAAGGTATATCGTCAGAAACAAACTGATTCCTAAACATCTTTTCAGAAGGAGAACATACTGATGAAATCCCAAGACATTGTTGAACAACAGTATTATGAAGCAGTTGATTCGCTTGTTGAAAAGGTACAGGAGGATCCGTACATTCTCGCAGCGATAGTTGCTGGGAGTTTCTCTTATGCACAGGTGTGGGAAAAGTCTGATTTGGACGTAGAAATCATTGGGAAAGACGACATTCGTCCAACACAGTCGTTCTTCTCGCTTGTAGAAAACGGAGTCAACATACATGCGGGTATCTCTCCGCGTAGTTCCTTCAAGAAAACCATTGAAAGCGCGCAACAAGGTTCTTTCATGCATTCCTACTTTTCTCATAGCACACTCTTATTCTCAAGGGATGATTCTATTAAGGAATGGTATGACAAGAACGCAAGTCGTGATAGTATCGGTGAACGTGATAAACAGCTACAAGTTCTCAACGTATTAGCAGACACCTTACCAAAACTAATCTATGCGGAAAAGCAGTTTTATGTCAACAAAGATATCACAACCAGTTTCATATCACTTCTATCTGTTGTGGAAGGATTAGCACGGATAGAGGTGCTATTGAATAATGAAATTCCTGCACGCGAAGTCATACAACCTGCTCTCAATTATAACCCTGATTTTTTCAAATCTGTTTATTCTGACCTGATTAATTGTGAAAAGAACGAAACAGTTATACAAGATGCCCTGGATGCCATTAATGCATATATTGATGAACGTATGTTTATCTTCCAACCGATTCTGGATTATTTTGCTGAGCAGAAAGGCGCAAGAACAAATACAGAGTTGCACGATTATTTTGATTCCAAATTTCGTGATGCAACTGTTGACATTATTTGCCAATGGTTGACATGGAAGGGGATTATACAACAGGTTTCTGCACCTATGAAACTAACTGTCAAAAGTCAAATCGCAGTTGATGAACCAGCATACTATTATGATAGTTTAGAACATGATGTACGTACTCCTCGTCTGAAATCGGAGATTCATTCCGAAATTGAAGACGCATTAGATAGATTTACCGATACCGTAAAAGAGGATCGCTATATTGTAGCTGCTATACTCACCAGCAATCTTTCAGAAGATAATGTATGGGAAAAGACAAATGTTCATATTACCCTCATATTGAGAGATGGCACAAAATATCGTCAAAAAGTGTGTCAATTAATAGAAGATGGGATTCTGATCCGAGTAGACCATTATACTCGCAGTGCCTTTAAAAAGTTGCTGGAAAGGAATCTACAAGGAAGTCATCTCCATTCTATCTTCTCTCAGAGCGAAATATTGTTTACAAAAGATCCCACACTTACTGATTTATTCAAAGACATTGATGTCATCGGGGAACGTGATATACAATCTCAACTATTTAACATTGCAAGCAGTGTTACAACGATACTTGCCAAAACAGAAAAGTGGTATCATATAAAGAATTACTATGATTATACCTTTTAC
>VYFM01000048.1 GCA_009842375.1 Candidatus Poribacteria bacterium
AATAATTTCCTGTTAATATGATTAGTAATTGAAGTCCAATGAGTGCAATACAACCAATAGTCTTTAATCGACGTGGTGCGAAAATCAAGAAAGGCACTCCCAACTCAACAACAAACATACCAAGAACTGAGATTTCGTGGAACCATTCAGGTAGTTGATGTACATACCATCCAATCCATGTGGGTAGAGGTTGTGTTTCATAATGGAAATTAAGGGCAGTAAAGTCACGCCAAACCTCATCACTCGCAAGTTTGACGAATCCAGATGCAAACATTAATCGGAACAATAGCCAACGTAACAACCACAAAAATGGAGTGGAAAGTTCGGACGCGCGTGAAAATGTCTCACGTATTTTGAATGGCGCGAAAAAGATTGCCAATAACCCTACTTCCAACAGCAGAACATCCCACTGAAAACTAAGAAATACCCTTCCAACTGATATAACCGATAGATATATAACCCACAATCCTATTAGACTGACAGTTGGAAAAAAGCCTGAGATAAGGACTATGGATAATATTACTCCTCCAGCACATATAAGATGAAGAAATAGATCTGATGAATTGAACCAAAATAGGGTTGGAACAAGATGATACCCTTTTGTACCTATTTGTTGCTGAACTGCTGGTAAGTAGTCGTTTACAGGAAGGATCCCATTACTTCCTATGAGTCCATGAATCTGCACCCATAAAGAGAGAAATGCAATTAAGTAGATACATCCAAGTCCTCGCAGAAACAACCAACGCGATAAAATAAACGTCGTTCTTTCAGTATGCGATCCAAATAACCAACGTGTCAACACTGAGAAAAACCGACGCTGATGTGCAACAATACGGTATACTGCTTCAGATAAAGGTGCCAACATCGGTAGATGATAGTAGCACCACAGGAACATACGGTTATTCAAAGCACGTAGGACTGCCTCTGTACCTGAAAAAACCTCTCCGTTTTCTAATATTAATTGAACTGAGGATTGAAAAGCCGAAAGGGGTATGTCAGAAAATTGATCAGCAACATCTTGATATGGTGCATAGTCTATACGATCTTGTGTAATGTGTTGCCACTGAGTAATCCAATATCTACAGAAATCGCATTCACCATCGTAAATAAGAAGTAGTTTACTTATATGTCTTTCCATCAGAAATTACCATGACACATACAATATCGTTAGCTCAAAGTCATTTTCTGATATTGATTAATTCCAATTCCTACTTATCTTTGTTATCGCCTCAATTATCTGATCCATATCAGATTCAGAACCAAGTAGCATATTTTGAAAAAGCCATACACTTTGGTTGCAAACCAATTCTGTATTTGGACATGGCATTGTTCTTATCAAATTTGGGTATTTCTCTCCGATGTGTGCCATACCTGGTTCTTGTGAGAGGGGTGAACGATAGCCAATTGAACACGGTATCCCTTCAGCAGATAATGCATTGACAAATTCTTGTCGTGTTTTGCCACTGAAACCATCAGGATCATACTTCATGCAGTAAAGGTGATAGCCATGTTTTGTAACCCAAGAAGCAAGTTTCGGTGGCGTAATTCCTTCAATGGACTCCAATGCATCAGATAAATAGTTTGCGTTTCTATTTCGTAGATCGGTTTGAATCTCAAGGAGTTCCAATCGGACAGATAATATTGCTGCAAGGTATTCAGAAGGTCGGTAGTTCCATCCAAGCCGTGGGTATTCCCATCTTGCTCCACCCGGTGCGCGTCCGACATTCATAAATGCACATACACGATCATGAATGTCTTTATCGTTTGTGGTTACCATACCACCCTCTCCAGATGTAAGATTCTTTGATGATTGGAAACTGAACGCCCCCACATGACTGAGACTGCCCACTTTTTTTGTTTGGTATTCTGCTCCGTGTGCTTGTGCGCAATCTTCAATTATTTTAAGATTATGACGCTGTGCAATTTCACCCAATGTCCCCATATTTGAAGGATGTCCACCGAGATGAACAGGAAGAATCGCACAGGTTTTGGGTGTAATTGCTTCTTCTATTGCATTGGGATCAATCGTGAATGTATCAGGACAAATATCAACAAACACTACGGTGCATCTACGATCTAACACAGCACTTGCTGTGGCAACAAATGTATAGTTTGGAACTATAACTTCACCACCATCACTAAATCCATCCAAATCAAGTGCCCCCGATAGGGCAGCACTAATTGAATCTGTACCGTGTGGCATGAAGATGGCATAGTTTGTACCTGTATATTCAGCATATTGTTCGCAGAACCGTGGTATCATTGTGCCGCCAAGTCCTTCGTTTTTACTAAGATAGACTTCGCGGAGTAATGGCTCAATCTTTGATTCCCATTCATCCGTAGTGTTTATTGGCCAAGAAGTCCACGGATGGGTTTGTATGTTTCTGACAGGTGTTCCACCTGAAATTGCTAATTTGTTTGACATGTTCTTCTCTGATTAGATTAGTTCTCGTATTTTATCTCGGAAATAACAGAAACTGGGAGATTTATTTATCTCTACATTCATGTGTGGTGTAATTGTTTCTGCCCACGTTGATTTTGCCTTTCCGATTACAGAATAATGTTGTTTTACAAGTACCTTTGATCCTCCAGGATATATTGCATCAGCAAGTCGTTCCCATGTATCACAAATAGAGTCGTTTTGGTAACGGTGAAGTACATTATATAGCGCCTTTGGGTAAGCTTCCTTAATTGCAGACAGATCACCAAGTAACCATGCTTCACCTTCTTCCACAGCAATACAAAACCGTGTTTCTATTTCAGGTTTGCACTCATTCAACAAATTAAAAAGTTTTTGACGAAAAAATTTCAGACATTTATTATCTAAATCACAGACTATTACTAACACTGTTGAATATTTGGCTGGATTGTTAGAAAATGTCTTTCCATAGCCTTTGAATAATTCTGGCAAACGATCAAGCAAAATACGATTACGAATATCTGTATGACTCTTAAGATCCTTAGGAATATGTCCAATTCCTCGGTAGCTAATAACTCTATAAGTATGTTGTTTTCCAATAATCTTAGGCATTAAAATGTCAAGTGTTACCTTACCGGACAAGTCTTCAACAAGTATTTCAAAATGCATTATTACCTCGGATCAAGATAATCACTGTACCAGAGTCCACCTAATGGAAGTCCTTCTTCCACAAGGTTGTTCACCAGTGGATCTTCGCTTGCACGACGAATTGTGGAAAACCCATCTTCCCCTTTTTCCAAAATCCATACTTCTTTTGGATCTAATGCATCCACGAAGTATGGTTGGTGTGTTGTGATGAAGATTTGTGATCCATCTTTGAGTCCCGTAGCATGTTCTCTAAATTCTGTAGCAAGTATCTCCAGTAGTTTATGATACAAGCCATTTTCTGGTTCTTCAATACATAAAAATGGAGGCGGAGATGGATGCTCAAGCATCAGTAGATAGGTGAATAGTTTGAGCGTTCCATCAGACATCTGTTGAGCATAAAAAGGGTCTTTAAAACCTTTATCATTAAATTTCAATAGTAATCTTCCATCGTTGGTTTCTTCGGTGTCAATCTGAGATATCCCTGGAATTTTATCCGCAATTTTTGTAAGAATCGTTTCGAATCGTTGTTGATGTTCACGTTTCATGAATTGCACAACGTTCCCAAGGTTGTCTCCACTGGTGTTAAGCTGCTTCTGAGGACCGGCAAGAGGTAGGCTGCGTGCTGCATCAGGGGTAAAGTAGCTGAGATACCAACCTTCTATGAACCTACGGAAAGCGGAAATTCTTGGATGCGTCTTTAGAACTCCGAGTGAATTTATACCGAGATTTCGAGGATCATCCATTTCAATTTCTTCTCTTGCTCCAGATTCACTATCTTCAAACAATATATTAAATTGCTGAATATCTTCTGTGTCGTCAACAATCTGGAATCCATCTTGTTCTCCTTTCCATGCTATCCCGCAGCCATTATTAGGAATTAAGAATGAGAATGGTTGACCTCGTGTTTGTCCTTTACGCCTTTGTCTTAGACGTTCACGTAGTACATACGGATGTCCATATTCATCTGTATCAATTGCAATTTGGTATGAGATTGGTCTTGTATTTCCGTGTTCTCTATAGAATACAATAAATTCAATAGGTTCGGTTGTCCCTTGTGTTCTTATCTTTCCAAATCCACCACGTCCACGTGCATTACATGCATCTTCAACATTATTATAACTGAGTGCATCGGACAAGAAACCGAATGCATCAAATAATGCACTCTTTCCGACTCCATTTTTACCGATTATTGTTGTCATTGGAGTCAGAGCATCTGTTTTTCTTTTATCCCAAAGACGACCAAGTGTCACGTCCTTGAGAACTCCAAAATTTCTCACTCTGAATCCTTCTAATGTTGCCATCCTATGATCACCATCCTTATTGATGATACATTAACTTCGTTCCATCTAACTATAATATCCTAAGTTGCCACTTAGTAGCATAAACTGTATGAAGATAAAATAAATATTTAGGTAAAACTATAATCATGTTCTGGATGCCTCTGACAC
>VYFM01000530.1 GCA_009842375.1 Candidatus Poribacteria bacterium
ATAGTTATCTCCACAAACCATAAATTATAACCAATAATCAGTTAGATATGCGGTTAATCATGAAGGAAAATTTGTCTACGCAGAAGGATCACCACGATAATAGAGAGGAAAATGTATAGCACAGTAAATCCAATGAAAGGCACAATAAGATGGGGCATTGGAGTAACCGCATCTGCAGTACGCATGATGTTATAGATTACCCAAGGTTGCCGTCCGACTTCTGTCACCGTCCATCCTGCTTCTATGGCGATAAACCCAAGAGGTGTACATAATGTGACAAATCTAAGGTACCAACTGTTGATTGGCAATCCTTTACGCTTCCACGCCAACCATCCACCAATAATCCCTGCGATAATCATCACAATCCCACAACCAACCATAATTTGAAAGGCATAATGTACGATAGCAACAGGTGGACGATTTTCGGGAGGAAATTCTTTGAGTCCTTTTATTTCTGCGTTAAAGTCAAAATGTACAAGGAAACTTAGGACTTTAGGTATTTCTATAGCATATCGGGTGACTTCATCTTCTTCGTCAGGGATTCCTCCTATGCGTAAAGGTGCCCCGCGTTCAGTTTCCCATTGCCCTTCCATCGCTGCGAGTTTGATGGGTTGATGTTTAGCAAGACGTTTCGCACTGATGTCACCTGATATTGGTTGAAGAAGTGCGAATACACCACCAACGCATAAAGCAATAGCAAAAGCTTTTCTATGGAATTCGTTCTGCGGGTCACGCCTCAAAAAATATGCGTGTATTCCTGCTACAGCAAAACCGACAGCAAGGAATGCAGCGATAGTCATGTGGAGGGCTTGACTAAAAGAAGAAGGGTTAAGCATCGCTGCAATTGGATCAATATTTACTGCCTTCCCGTTTTCAATCGTAAATCCAGTAGGCGTGTTCATCCAAGCGTTAGCAGTGACTACAAATATACCGGACATCATGCCACCAAGCAGCACCATCACTCCAGAAAGCCAGTGTACAGTCTTTGGAACACGGTTCCATCCATATAGATATATGCCTAAAAATATTGCTTCTATAAAGAATGCTAATCCTTCTAAAGAAAACGGCATACCGATTATTGGACCTGCGTAAGCCATAAAAGTCGGCCACAACAAACCAAGTTCAAACGACAAAACAGTACCAGAAACAGCACCCACGGCAAAAATGATTGCTGTTCCTTTTGACCACCGTTTTGCCAATGTAAGATAAGTGTCATCCTTAGTTTTTAACCATAAACCTTCTGCAATAACCATCAGAAGTGGCATGGCTATACCAATTGAGGCAAAAATAATATGAAATGCAAGGGACATCGCCATTTGTGCACGTGCTGCTAAAAGATCTTCCATAATATTACCTCACGTTATATATCTTCCATAAAAAATAGGCGGGTGGCTTACCCGCCTTAGACTATTGTCCTGACTAAGCGACCCAAGGTTCAAGACCGAGTAGTTTTTTACCTAATGGAGTCAATTCCGCAGTTTTGCCTTGATGATGTTCCTTCTCTTTCTGGTTTTTCCCAAGTCCGGTGAGACGTTCACGCCATCCTGTAACTCTATTTTCGTTAGTATCCTTACCATCATTGGGAGCAGGCGACATTGTAATATATTGTGCCATACGAGGACGTTCAGCAGAATTGGGGCTGCTTCCATGGGGTAATGCACTATGCCAAATTACCAGGTCCCCTGCTTTACCAGCGATAGGAACAGCATCTTTCTGATAATCACGGACTACATGTCGGGGATTTGCATCTGATGGTAGATCGTTTAACCATGATTCTAATTTCTTGTGAAATCCAGGAATACATGTAAATGCTCCTTGATTGCCAGGAGTATCTGCAAGATATAGCACACCCTGTACTTTCAAACGAACAGGCATATTATCTAACGACATATCCCAATGCAGATAGGGTCCGGGGAACTTCCAATCATCGCGTTCAGGTGGGTTCATACTTGCACGATCAAAACTGACCCAAAGTTTCTCATTATCCCAGATCTCTGTGAATGCTTGATGTACACGTGGATATTGTCGGTTATCCCATAATGCTTGATGTTGATATATCTCTACCATTATACCACGTCGGGGTGGATCTGTAGGATACCAACTTTCCGGATCTTCTCCATCCATTTCAAGAAAGTCCCATACTGCTTGTTCTGCAGCACGGCAGTTTTCAGGTGGAACTGCTTCGCGGACAACAACATAACCATGTTCATCCCAAAATTCTAAATCTTCTTTACTAAATACAAACATAGGTTTCTCCAATATATGGTGAACTATAGTTTAGTTTAACAATGCTTGTAGCACACATACGAGACTGCAAACATGTATCATTGATCATTGATTTTATCAATTATACTACAAAATGTTTAGGATGTAAAATATTGTCGTGCATATTCAAGTCGTTCAGGTACTCCGATGTCAATCCAATCAGTTTCGACTTTGTGCACGTAGAGATGAAATAGGTTAGGAAAGACATCTCTCTCAATTGAGAAGACATCGTTTTTTGGAAAAGAATTAATTATAGAACGATTGAATAAAAAAACTGCTCCGTTTGCACAACCTGCACGTGCGACTTGCTGCTTTTCACGAAACTCAATGATACGACCATCTGCATCAGCAATTATTTCTCCATAAGAGGTAAGGTCTGGAACTGATATTCCAAGTAATAATCCATCCATCTCTGGACGCAGTTTTGCCAGCATATTTGTAAAAGAGATATTTCTCAATAGTATGTCTCCGTGTAAAACAAAAACAGGAAAATCACCAACAAAACGGAAGGCATTCTGTATTGCACCACCGGTACCGAGTGGTTTCTCTTCTTTCGCATATATGATATTGACACCAGCATATTTGTCACCCACATGTTGAATTAACACATCATGTAAATGTCCCGATGCAAGTATTACCTCGTTCACTCCCGCTTCAGAAAGTAATTCGAGTTGCCACTCCAAAACAGTTCTGCCGCCAATTTTCAAAAGCACTTTTGGAACTTGCTCCGTTGTCTTACCCAGTCTTGTGGAAAGTCCTCCACAGAGAATAATCGCTTGCATTAAATCCTTCCTTAGTGGCATACAAATATATTATTATACCATGTCTGGATCAGGTAAAAAATCAAATGCATTTTCGAACTGTTCAAGACTTAGTACATCAAATTGGGGAGACAGATGAATTGCAATTACATCAAAACGACAGGGGGTATCAATTATGTCTTGTGTTTGTAAATATGCCAATGCGATTTTAGATATTTGCCGTTGTTTCTGTTTGGTTACAGCATGTTGTGGGAATCCGTACTTTAAACTTCGACGTGTTTTTACTTCTACAAATACGATACAATTTCCGTGTTGGGCAATTAAGTCAATTTCGCCGCGTTGAAAACGGTAATTGTGGACAAGAATCTCATAACCGTGTGCTTTAAGATGATCCGCAGCGAAGGTTTCTCCTATTTTGGCAATGTTTTGCTTGACACCACCCATTTTAGTTACCTCGGATCCCTCGAGTTATGACAATTTTGTTTGAGTTAAACTAATCAGCGAGTAATTTGAAGGTTTTGCGATGAATAGGGGATACACCGAACTGTGCAATAGCCTGACGGTGTTGTACCGTTGGATATCCTTTGTGTTGCTGAAACCCATAGTTCGGATATTCCTGATGAAATTCAATCATCAGTCTATCGCGCGTTGTTTTAGCAATAACTGATGCAGCAGCGATAGAAATACTAAGGTTATCGCCTTTTGGAATTGCTTCCGCAGGTATGTCAATATCTGGAAGTTTGTTACCATCAACAAGTAGAAAATCCGGTTTGGGTGTGAGTTGTTTTACTGCTACCTTCATTGCATGCAGCGTTGCTTGAAGGATGTTAATATGATCAATTAGGTTATTATCTGCAGAACCGATGCTAACTGAAACAGCTAAGTTATATATTTCATCAAACAAACTCGATCGTTGTCTTGGAGTCAATTGCTTTGAATCCTTCAAATTATCTATTTGACAACCATAAGGCAAAATAACAGCAGCTGCTACAACTGGTCCTGCCAGAGCACCTCTACCTGCTTCATCTATACCTGCAATCCGCGTGTAACCCTTCTCACTACATGCGCGTTCAAAAGAGTCCATTCTGTTAGACTCTGCGTTCTTTGACACGAGCTGCTCTTCCAGTGCGGTCTCTCAAGTAGTATAACTTTGCACGCCGAACAGCACCATATCGCACGACACTGATACTTTCAATATTGGGTGAATGAAGTGGAAATGTCCTTTCACTTCCTGTGCCAAATGCAACGCGACGGACAGTAAAAGTTGCTCGTGTGCCACCGTGGGCACGACGAATTACGGTGCCTTCATAAGCTTGGATTCGTTCTTTTTGTCCCTCTCGGATACGCGTATTAACTCTAACAATGTCCCCAGGACCAAATTCTGGTAAGTCACTTTTCATAAATTGACTTTCAACTGATTCAATTAAATTCATTTCTCTGTTTCTCCTTTCTATGATATTAAGACTTTTGCTGGATGTGTGTATTAT
>VYFM01000164.1 GCA_009842375.1 Candidatus Poribacteria bacterium
AAGTTAGAGAACTTACCAAATCTTACGGTCCAACGCTTGCCGTAAATAACGTTTCATTTAATGCGAATGCTGGTGAAGTCGTAGGATTCATTGGACCAAACGGTGCTGGTAAAACTACAACAATGCGAATCCTCACCTGCTACCTAACCGCAGATGCAGGAACCGCTACCGTTGCTGGATTTGATGTCCTTGAACACGCAATTGATGTCAGAAAAAATGTCGGATATCTCCCTGAAAGTGCCCCACTCTATGCAGATATGGGAGTGGTTGAATACCTTAAGTTCATGGCAGAAATTCGAGAAATACCCAAAATCCATCGAAAAGAACGCATAAGGACTGTGGTTGATATATGTGGTCTTGAAGGTGTAATTCAAAAAGACATCGGAGAACTTTCGAAAGGTTACAGACAACGCGTCGGATTAGCACAAAGCCTTATCCACGATCCACCTATTCTTATATTGGATGAACCCACTTCTGGTCTTGATCCAACTCAAACCATTGAAATACGTAATCTGATTAAGGAAATTGGGAAAGAGAAACTCGTTCTCTTCAGCACACACATTCTGCCTGAGGTGGCAGCAACTTGCAGCCGTATCCTTATGATCAACCACGGACAGATTGTCGCTAACGGAACACTGGAAGAACTTGTTAACCAAGTTCGCACTGAAGACCTTATACATGTCACTATTAAAGGTGCAGAGGATGAGATTACCACAAAACTAAGAAAATTGGAAAGTATCACTGGGGTTAAACCTGTCAAAACAGACAACGGTATCGTGAGATATGAAATTACAACAAATCAAGAAAGTTCTGATACTTTGACGACTATCTACCACGCTGCTGTTGAAAACCAATGGGATTTGGTCGAACTCCATCAAAAATCAATAGATTTGGAACAGATTTTCCTCCACTATACAACAGGTCAGAATAGTGGCACACCACCTAAGTCAGAATCGGATGAAAACATAGCCTCTACAGAAGAGGAATAAATCTAAGGTTAATGTTTCGGTATTTTTTAAGTATATGCCGATTGAACTATAAAATACAATGCAGAACATCAACATTATTTTCAAAAAGGAATTTAGAAGTTATTTCAATTCTCCTATTGCCTATATTTTTATAACATTTTTCCTCGGAATTTCTTCTTGGTTATTTTTCCAAACCTTTTTCTTTGGAAACCAAGCAGAAATGCGAGGATTTTTTGGGTTAATGCCGTGGATTTTTCTCTTTTTCATTCCAGCCGTAACGATGAAACTATGGGCAGAAGAGAAAAAGATGGGAACCGCTGAAATCTTGATGACTTTACCGATTCGAGATTATGAGGTAGTAATAGGAAAATTTCTTGCAAGTTTCGGACTACTTGCGATTTCAGTTCTTTTCTCACTTGGTATTCCTATCTCTGTTGCCATCCTTGGCGACCCAGATGGCGGAACAATTGTATGTGGATATATCGGCTTACTATTGATGGGTGGAGCGTATTTGGCAATCGGATTGTTCGCATCAACATTAACAGAGAATCAGATTATCGCATTTATAATAGGGATCACCACCTGCTTTATCCTACTGATTATAGGGACAGATTATGTGCTTTTCAGTGCTCCCGATTGGCTATATCCGATTTTTAGTTATCTCGGTCTTGGTGTCCACTATAGCAGCATTCTACGCGGTGTTATTGATTCTCGTGATATAATCTATTATTTATCTATCATGGGATTCTTTCTCTATATAAGTACGCTAATGGTTGAAAGTCGACAATGGCGTTAGGATAAGGAGGAAAACTGTTTTGGCTGACAAACGGATCAGATTCGGTGCTAATACCACTATATTTATAGTTCTTATTATAGGTATACTTGTGCTGCTTAATTTCCTGTCTTCGCGCCGTTTTGTACGGTTTGACCTCACTGAGGATAAACGTTATACCGTATCTAAAGCAACTAAAGATGTAATTAGAAATTTAGATGATATTGTTACTATTACCACATACTTCTCTTCAGAACCTGCAAGAGTAGCCCAAATCCATCGTGGTATCAGAGATGTTTTGGACGAATATAAAGCATTTTCTAAAAGACTCCAGATAGATTATGTTGACCCAATTGATTTAAACGATGGTGAAAAACAGGAACTCCGATTTAAGGGAATTCAAGAAGTTCAAATCAATGTTCCTGGGAAAGACAAACTGGAAATTGCAAATGTGTTTATGGCAATTTCTGTTGGCTACAGTGGCAAAGAAGAAGTGTTGCCAATTGTACAATCAACAGCTAACTTAGAATACGAACTTACCTCATCAATTGTCAAAGTGACAACCAAAGAAGCTAAAACGGTAGGGTTTTTAACTGGACATGATGAATACGACATTAACGCACAGGATCAGAGAAACCAACAACTACGCCAACTCTTGGATAAAAACGCACAAGGACAATACAATATTACTACTGTTGACCTTCAAACAGGAGAACCAGTGGACCCATCTGTTACGACATTAGTTGTCGCAGGACCAAAACAGGTATTGACTGAACGTGAAAAATACGAGATTGATCAATTTATCATGCGGGGTGGAAGAGCAATATTCTTGATTGATCCGATTACCATGCAAGCGAGAACACTACAAGGGGCACCTCTTGCTACAGGTTTGAACGACATGCTTGAACATTACGGGGTTAAACTCGGTAATAATCTGGTGGGGGATAGAAGATTTCATGATACCGTTCAACTCCAACAAGGCAATATGACTTTCATTCAACCATATATCTATTTCGTCAAAGTCATAAAACCCAATTTTTCTAAAGAACATACCATTACAAATCAGTTAGAAGAATTGACGTTACCCTGGACAAGTTCTGTAGAGATATTGACGAAGGAAGGTGTTAATGGGACATCCTTAGCAAAGACCAGCGAATTTGGACAGAGTTTCCAAGGTGTTTACAACCTTATGCCAGGTACTCCTACACCGCAAACAGATTTACAAGTCTTCTCTGTTGCCGCAGCTTTAGAAGGTAAATTCAAGAGTTTTTATGCAGACAAAGAAATACCTTCTGTAGAAACAACCACAAACATTGATGAAGAAAACGGTGATGAAACACCCGCCGAGACAGAGGATACAGTGAACACAGCGGAAGGAACAACCATTACTGAAAGCGCGGAAACACAGACTATAGTCGTAGGAACAGCACAATTCCTCCCGCAGTTGAACAGAAACAGTGCTGACTTCTTTTTAAACTGTATAGACTGGCTGACCCTCGGCGATACACTCATCGGAATCCGTTCTCATACGATTACAGATCGTCCCTTAGTAGAAACTTCTGAGTTAGCAAAAAACTCTATTAAATATATCTGTACCATAGGTATTTCGCTGTTGGTTATCCTATTTGGGCTGATAAGATATCTCATAAAAGGAAGAGTAAGACGGTTAGTAGAAACACAAGGCGTTCCAACCGCAATTGAATAATTTACTACCCCTGGATGAAAAGATGAAAAAGAAACAAATACTGACTTTAGGTGGAATCTTTGTCCTTTTGCTACTTGTCATTCTGATTTTCGAGAACCCTTTCAGAAAGAGTGAGTACCAAAAGAAAATTGAAGCAGCAACAGTCCTTTTCCCAAATTTCAATAAGGAACAGGTTACCAAGATTGAGATTATTGCTACAGGTCAAACATCAACCCTCATGAAACAGAACGGAACTTGGGTTGTCGCATCTATGGATAACTATCCTGCTGATACTGAAAGCATTGATGAATTGTTCACCAAAGTCGCTGAATTTGATAATGCCAATCTTGTCTCTGATAACCCAAAAAATCAGACCGAATTCCAAGTAGATAATACAGGTATTGAAACAAAATTACTTGGAGAAAACGACAAAGTAATAGCACACCTATTTGTAGGGAAAAATACTCCTGGTTTCCTTAGTAGTTATGTGCGCGTCGCAGATTCCAATAATGTCTATACCGCGCAAGGATATTTACAAGGTGTTTTTGATAAAAGTACACGAACTTGGAAAGATCGGACAATTTTCAATTTCAACAAAGGCATCGTCACACAAATAAACATTACATCCCCAGACGAAACGGTTGAATTGAGATTAGACGCAGAGAACAAATGGCAAATGTTACAACCGGTGTCTGCTGCTGTAAATCAGAACGAAGTTGACAACCTACTCAACGCATTCAGCCAGTTGGAAACAGACGATTTTGCTGAAGAAAAAGAACTTACCGAATACGGTTTGGATGCACCAACGTCTTCAATTACTGCAATCCTCAACGATGGAACAACAGCAACATTACATGTTGGCAGAGAGGAAGGTGGTAAACTATACGTCAAGAGTGAAGATAAAGAACAGGTCTTTATGTTGTTCAAATCAAATGTTGATAATCTGATTAAAAAATCTGACAAACTAACAGAAAATGTAACCCCTCCAGAAACAGAAAACCCAAACCCTTTACAACCGGAGGGGGAAAATCCCGCAGAGTAATTTAATGTGTTGTGTGAATAATCCTGCTG
>VYFM01000251.1 GCA_009842375.1 Candidatus Poribacteria bacterium
TTGTGTAGCAGTTTAATTCGTAATTGGTTTCAATGTCCATCCTTTTAGATTTGCAAGTCTGGCAAGAACTTTTTGTAATGATTTAAATGCTTTCTTTTTTCTTGTTTTTGAGATACTACCTGTAGGATTCATCATGATTTGTGAATGTGCAATATTTTCCGTAGTAGGCATATAGATAACATCTATGGTGTGATCCGTTAATTCAATGTCCTCTTTTGGTAAGCAACGAACTTCACCAGTTATGAGGCTAACAATGCCGTCTGTAGTGCCTAATTTTGATAATAAAGGATCAAAACCTCTTAGTTCTGCTCTATCTACGGAGGGTTGTCTCTGTCTATCACGAAATACTGCCGGTGCGTCATTTATGGAATACTCATCATACTTTATTTCGCCTCGTACACTGCGATAAAGTTCCTCTTTATCTCGTACGAAGTTATTATTGTCCATCAATTAACCATTCCCAAAGTGTTAGTAAATTGCCAGAATCAAGAGAATCTATTTCCATCTTCATCACTGGAAATGAAAGGTGTATGCCACGGATGTCCTGCAGAAATAATAGAATCAAACAATTCTCCTATAAGATTCTCCGCACGAACTAAGGTTAACTTAGTCGGTTTTTTTGAATCGTATCCATCCCAATTATCTTCCCGTTGTGCTAATACATCAAACCGTTCTGATAGTTGACGTTCATATTCCTTAAAGTTCATAGGACAAAATTCCTCTTTTACAAGAACCTATTCAAAAAGTTCCGCAACTGCACACGAAAACCCTTCAACAACATCCTCACCTGACAACGTATCTTCATAGTTTAGCAACGTAAAATCCGTTTCAGAGCGATAGACCATGACCGTCTTCATAAGTGGTTCAATAACCCATACAAGACGTGTGCCCGCTTCCAGATAGGCTAACACTTTATCTATAACATCATACTGTTTATCTGATGGGGAAACGATCTCAATAGCCAGATCAGGGGCATCAGGAAATCCTTTAAATTTTTCTTCAGATAACCTTTCTGCTGAAACGAACGCAATATCAGGTTTCACCACCCGGTCACCCAATTGAAATGTCGTTTCAAGAGAATACAAACGTCCCAATTGATTTTCACGAACATGTATGCCTAAGGGTATAATCAGACTGATTCCTATTTCACCATGAACAATTGCAGCAGCTGCCATTGGCACTAATTCTCCTTTTACGTACTCATAACCCTCTAAATCATTTTCAAGAAATTCTTCCATCGTCATTGTATCGTGAGGTAGCAATTCTTGTACAGATTCAGGGTTTGCATGCGTATTATGCATCAAGCACCTCCAATATGGTAAGTAATCAGTTTCAAAACTGTTGAAAACTGACCGCTGACAACTTGAAACTATTCCGAGAGAAGTTTTATTACCTCAATCCTACCTACTTTAACCTTTTTCTCGTCCACTTTCATCTGTAATAGTCCAACCACAAATTCTGTCATACCCCATTCGACTTGAGCAGCATCCATAGGCATCATACCATCATGTTTCCGGATGTCAGTATCAGCACCTTTCTCAATAAGTAGTTTCACTATTTCAACGTGACCAAGAAAAGCTGCACCATGCAACGCTGTTGAACCGTCTCTGTGTCGGTTATGGATATTCGCACCTTTTTCAAGAAGTAACTTCACAGCTGCCGTTTGTCCGTTTAATGCTGCCCATCCTAACGGGTCTATACCAAATTGCGGATCAAGTGCACTCAAATCTGAACCATTTTCTAAGGCTTTTTTGATAACTGAAAGATTACCATCTTTCGCCGCCTTCCACAAATTCTGTGATTTTGGAGCATTTTTCGCATGTTGGGAAAGAAGTCGCACCACTTTAGCTCTACCCGCTTTAACTTCTGCTTCATTTACCTCAATCCCGATCAATTCCAATATGCCTTCTGTGAAACCCCAGTCAAGAGTAGCGTTATCCATTGCGCTACCCCCGCTATTATTTCGGGCATTGGCATCTGTACCGTGTTCCAAGAGCAATTCAACCGCATCAGCACGTCCGAGAAATGCTGCCGTGTGTAACGCGGTATTACCATCACGATTCCGCGCATTGATGTCAGCACCTTTCTCCAACAGAAACGTGATTATTTCTGTGTGTCCCATCAGCGCAGCTGCAGGTAACATCAGATCCCCAGACTGCGGATTCCTCGCATTTACATCCATTCCCTCAGATATTGCTTTCTTAACCATATCAAGGTCACCTATAAATGCGGCTTCCCATACATTATCTGCTACTCTTGCAGGCTGTGTTTTGAGGTTGACATTGAGCATCTTGGCAATTTTTTCTCTACCCGCTTCTACCTCTTTCTGCTTCAATTTCAAATCAAACATTCCTGTCATGAATCTAACCATACCCCAAGGCGCGTGTAAACCGCTTGCGGGGGTATCACCACCACGGTTCTTTGCATTGACATCAGCACCTTCTTTGATCAGAAGTTCTGCGAGTTCCGCACGTCCTAAAAATACAGCAATATGTAAAGGAGTTCCTCCATCTTCCTGCCTCACGTTAACATCTGCTCCAAGCTGTAGAAGCAATTCCGCAGCCTCTTTTTTTCCCATCAAAGTTGCCCATGACAAAGGCGATAGCTGTGTCATTTCAGAAAGCTCATTGATATCCGCACCTTCCGCAAGATAACGTTTGATACCGTCAAGATCACCTGTCCTTGCAGCACCCCACAAATTGTCTTCCGGCAACTCAAAAAACCTATTTCTAAATCCATCAGGTCCCATAACGAATGGAGGGTTTGGTCTCTTTTTCCAAATCGGCATTCCATCAGCAATCTCCGCTAAAATCTCACTTTTGCGAACGCGAATAAAGTGGCGAGTCTCATCTAACTTTTCCTCAAAAGAGACTGTTCTCCCTTCACCTCGCCTCTCTCTCTCATGTATGAAACGTTGCGCGGGAATCATGTGTGGTTGAATCATCGCTGAAATTCTATCAACTTCGGCAAGCAGCACATCCTCTTTCCAATGATTTTCAAGAATCTCCATCATCGTTTTTGCATACCGTTCTCTACCTTCCTCAAGTTGATAGAGTTTGTGAGCAATTAAGCCTTGTGTCTTAACCGATATAGGTTTGCGTGAATCTCTCTGAAAATCAAGCATACTAAACTTCGTGAATAGTGAATCCGCTCCCCAAGGCAAGAAATGAAACTTATCTGTCTCTGGATTGAGATAGACAAAAAAGTTATTGTTATTACCAGAATATCCATCCCAGAAACCGAGTAACCCCTCAGTTGCCCAGAATCGATAAAAACTATCCAAATCAACATATTCTCCAATTGCTTGTTCAGTCACATCATCCTTTGCGAGAACATCAATCAACGCTATTATTTTTTTTCTACCGTGTTTGTCATCACCCCTCTTATGTTCAAAACTATTCTCCCATTCTTTGTGAAAATCAACGACTGTCCCTTCATAAAATGGACCTTTACTATTACCGAAAGCACGTTTGAGCAACGGTGGACGCATTGTTTCTACATGGGAGTATACCCCAAGATTTTTACCGTTTACAGTTACTTGTGCATACGCACACCGAGGTGCTGAAGTACCGATCGCATTGAATAGCACATACCCCAAAAACTGACTAACTTGAGTCACATCCTGTTGGTTGTTATTAAGTGTCAGGTTGTTCAACCCTTCAATCTCACCCTTTTTGTCAATATGATCCAACTTGATTTTAAGCGATGGGCGTATATGATTTTGGGAACCGATGAATCCTTTTTTACGGATTCCCACTTTCGGGAATACAACCCCATCAATACTCACACTCGCTTCAACATAAGTATATGGATGGTCTATCGGGGCAAATTGCCGAGACTCGTTCAGTGCCTCAACAAAATTCCGAGATTGAAACCGAATCTTGTTCCAATCTTTCTCAGAAACGGTAATCTGTATATCTAAAACTCTATCCGTTGGAAAAATATCGTCCAACGTCAGTTCCTTTGTGTAACCACTCTGAATGGCAACACTCAAACAAAGAGTCGCTGCAATATAGTATAATATCCATTTTGACATAATATTCTCCTATTAAGTAAATATTCCTATCCCTTAGTATAGCACATTTCAGAATTTTATGCTTATTTATTTGAACAGGGTGTGTAAAGTTTTTGGCAACAGGTTCCCTCCTGCTCAGACATATCGTAGGACAAGGTCCTCTCGCCCTTGTGGGAACATATCCTATCCTTCAGTAGTGACTATAGAGATGTAGTAAGGACGTGGTAATCGGGCGGGGAAACCCCGCCCCTACGCAATAGTGTCAAAAACTTTACACACCCATTTGAACAGAGGCCAGAGGCATTCAATTGTCTCGAATCACACTTATTGAAGAGATTCCAAACGCAATTCACACACGAATGGATGTCCCAGGGATTTATCTCACAAAATATCTGGCTTATAGAAAATGAAGAACTTTTGGGTTATTCTTGACTATATCAGTTATAAATAAGCCGTACACCCAGTGCTGATATAGGT
>VYFM01000138.1 GCA_009842375.1 Candidatus Poribacteria bacterium
AAAAACTTTCTATCATGAGAAATATGGACTATCTCGCGAGATTTAGGTTTCAATTTGCTCAAGAGGAGTCTACCAAGGATTCGAGTAATAATATTATCATTTAGAGAATTATCAATCTCCTCACCAAATTCCATGTCCCATGAAATGACATGTGCGCGAGGAAAATTTGATTCACTTGCGAGTATTTTTTCATCAAAACTGAATTGCAGATCACAAATTGTCTTATCATCTTCGTTATCATCGTCTTCACTTGTCTCAAAAGTATGTTTCAGTTCATAGAGCTTATTTCCACTTTGTACATCCCACACCTTAAGGTTACCATCTTCATTGGCAAAAGCAAATAACTTACCTGTTGGTGATAATACAGGAAATGCACTCCAGTATTCACGTCCAGTGCCTTCAATAAGAGGGATACCATTCCCATCAGCTTCCCAGAGTTTCACATTGTCATCTTTGATGCTGGCAACATAGAGTTTTCCATTATCGGTTTTATATAGAAACTGATTCTTACCTGCTGATTCCACTTTAACTGCAGGACGTGAACGTCTACTTGCAATATCCCACAACACTACACCTTCATGATGATGTTTTACTGCTAATGTTGTTCCATCATCCGAAAACACAGCAAATGTAGGAAACGCCTTAGGGGAATGTGTAGATGAAGGAAATGAAATTGGTGAATGTTTAAACTGTCGCTTATGCGGATAATTAGGTGTCCATACGTTGATATATTCATGTCTGCATTCGTAAGCAAGTTGCGAACCGTTTGAAAATATGACAGTGTTGCCCCAATCATCTGCATCAGAGAATTCAACAGTATTTCCCCATACCTGGTCGTTATAAAGTTCATCTCCACTTTCAAGGTTTTGGACAGAGATGGTTACGAGACCGGTCTCGTCAAAATTTATAATCGCTGCACGTAGAATACCATCTTGTGTATAGGAAGGAATGATGCGATACACATCACCATAATCTGTATAACACTGCACCTTTTGCCAAGTATTAACATCCCAGACATTTACTGTGCCATCTTCACCGCCTGAGGTGAGAAACTTACCACACGGTGAAAAGCAGATTGTTGAGATCCAATTGGTGTGTGCTAAGAGATACGCGATTTGTTCTCCGCTATCCATATTCCACACGATTATTGACTCTGCTTCGTTAGTGGTATTGGAGCTGCGCGTTGCTATCAATCGAGTATCAGGTGAGAAACTAATAGGTCTATAGAAAGCAGCTTCTTCAGTGTCTGTAGTGAATTGAGTCACCTGTTCACATGTTTCAACATTCCAGATTTCAATTTTTGACAAACGGGAAGATGCAGCTGCGATATATTGATTATCAGGAGAAAAAGTCATTCTTGTAATATATTCATCTGTTTTTACTTGTGTTAAGCACGCGCCATTTTGGATGTCCAATACCTTTAATATATTGTCTGAATTAAAGGCTGCAATATATTCTCCATTAGGTGAAAAAGCAATGGTAAATACCATACCGCGTTCTGTCTCCCATAACGCAATAGGAGATAGCGTCTCCATATTATAAACCCAAATCCCTATTGTGTTGCCAATTGCAAGGTATTGGCAATCAGGTGAAAAAGCAAAAGCAGGATTACACCCGCGTCCTAAACGCGCAACTGCGCCTTCAGGAAGTGCCCAAGTTGTTACGTCATTTCTATTCATATTGTTTGGTAAAGAAATTACTGATTTTTTGTCGTATATCATATCATCTCCTTAGTCCTACAAATACGGCTGCATGTCCCACACCAAGATAGTACCATTGTCACAACCACATGCTAACATTGTTCCATTTGGAGAAAACGCAAGCGACTGCACGAGTGAGTTATGTCCATGGAAGACATGGACATGTTCACCCGTAGCAACATCCCATATCCGAATTGCCAGATTTTCCATACCTTCCTCCCACCAAGTCGCTGCTGCAAGATAATTACCACACGGTGAAAATACAAGAGGTAATGTCCGTCGGTAAACTCCTCCTTGATATATTGTATGTATAGTTGTAAAATCTTTTGCACACCAAAAACGGATTTCGTCATCCAATTCGCCTGCAATTAGATTGCCACACGGTGAATATGATAATGTCATAGGTGAACAAGGTTTATCCATGGGTAATGCCACAATCTCTTTACCTAATTTAAGATCATATACCCGTGCGGTATTATCACATGCACCACTCACTAAATGTTGTCCATCAGGTGAAAAAGCTAATGATTGTATTTCATCTGTATGTTCAGTTTGCAACACCTTCTGTTCAGATTGAATGAGATTCCACAAATATATTTTTCCATCTTTTCTTCCAACAGCAAGATATTTTCCTGTTGGGTCAAACACCTTTTGACGTGTCCAATCTGAAGGTAATGTAAACTTCAACACAGGGTCTTTAGGATTGTTAGAATCCCATACCTTAACGTCTCCATCAATTTCTAAAGCAAGTATATTGCCGGATGTTAAAACCTCGTAATGATATAACCATTTGTCATCCATCAATGAATTACTTTGACACTTTTGAGTGACATCCCAAAGTACAATACTATAACACATTCTGTTACTTAGTAATGTCTTGTCATCCAACCAATTAATCAATGGACAAGGCCATGGGAAATCAACCTCAGGCTGGATGTGATATTCGGGTATTTTACCACAATATTGTATGGTGGATGGTGATTGTGTTTTCTCTTGTATCAGAATATTGGTGTATGTAATGGCTAAAGATTTAGCGAAATCATAACCACCTATTCCAATGGATATTTCAAGCACTTTATATTTTTCTTCTACATCCCATACCTCTATTGTATTGGATGTTCGATAAAAGATAGTAGCATATAATCTACCATCAATTCCGTAGAATGGATCCTCAAAGTTTGGACATTCGATTTTTTGTAATCTATTTGTCAGATCCCAGACACGTAGTGTACCATCCCTTGAACTTGATGCAACAAATTGTCCACAGGGTGAAATTGCGACTGCATCTACCCAATCCTCATGCCCAGTAAAGTGTGCAATTTGTTCACCTGATGTTAAATCCCACACAGAGACACATTGGTCAACGCGTTCATCATCCTCTACGGTTTCATCCATTGATGCTGCAGCTAACATACGACTATCCGAAGAATACGCATAGTCACTGCCAGCAAATTTCACGATCGGTTCTCCAGTTTCTGGATTCCACACATAAGTCTGTGTGCCCTCAGTATCTGGATTTAGAAGTTGCTCATCGTCTGAATAAACTTTGGGATTGCCAACTGTCGCAGCGAGCAATTTACTATCGGGTGAAAACTCAAGCTGCCAAACATCATTTGATTTCCATTTATGTTTTCCGCGATCCATTTGCGCTTTTTTTATACCACTATGAGTATCAAATACAGAAACAACCCCGTCCCCACCATCTGTTGCAACCCATTTTCCATCTGATGAACATGTTATACCCCAATATCCATCTTGATCCTCAAGTTGCATGACACATTCACCATTCTCAACATCCATTACCTTGACAATTTCATTTACAGTACCAATGGTGATCCACTTACCATCATGTGAGAAATCAAAGGATCTGACTGCTCCTTTATGCGGATCCCATAAGGAAATTGGGGACATAGACGAAATATCATACCACCATATTCCAAGCCCTGTACCTACAGCAAAATATTTGTTATTGGGTAATAGTTTAACATCACCGATATTTCCCTTTCCAAATCGAACAATTGCTCCTTCTGGTAACTCCCATGTGTTCCCTGATGGGTCTTTGTCTACAACATTTAATATGGCAGGTTTTAGGTTGTTTTTTGATGTATCTGTTACAATCTGAATTGGTTCTCTGGAAGTAACTGATTTTGTAGACATATCTTCTCCTGTAATATTATTCATACCAAATTCCTCACGCAGCAGTACACGGATTTCTCTTAATTTTGTCTTGACTGTACCAACAGGTAACTTACACTCCTCTGAGATTTCTTTGATACTCCACGCTTCTAAGTAAAACAATTCTGCTACAGAACGCACCTTCTGTGGGAGGTGATAGATTGCTTCTTTAACATCCCTAATCAATTGTGCTTCTCTATAACGCGCTGCAGCACACAGGTCAATATTTTCAACTATCAAAGAGTGTTGATGCGGTATTTCATTTCGAGATTGCCGTGCTAAAGTGTAATACCGCTTGCATCCATTGTATGCAATCCGATGTAACCATGCCCCAAAACTTTCCACATTTCTAAGTTCTCTGATATTTTGCCATACCGCGATCCAGATGTCAGTATGAATTTCTTGAGCGTCTCGTGGTTGTCTTGAATTAGTTGCAATGACACCCCTAATCCGTGGTGTCCAACGGGAAATGAGTTCTACAAAAGCTGCTTCATTCCTATTCTGGACAAGTTGAATCAATTCTTCGTTGGATAGGTCGTTTAACGCAAGAAAATCGTTGTACATACACAGATTCCTGAGTAGGTTTATTCTATAGAGG
>VYFM01000408.1 GCA_009842375.1 Candidatus Poribacteria bacterium
CTTTTGTTTCTCTTCTAAGGGTCTCTATATCAGGAATACGGCGGGACAGACATTGTCGTGTTAGCACACTCAGTTCTATCTCAGCGACATTCAACCAACTGTCATGTTTGGGCGTATACACGATTTCTAAACGCGCACACAAGCTGCGTGCTTCTACTGCTGTCCGACGCTCACGCATAGATACCTGTCGCCATCCAGATAGTGCTTCTGTGAAAAGAAAAAGTGATGCTGTGTCATTGCGTTTATATTCATAATCTACACGCTTGACTTGACCACATTTAGCAGGACACAGATCACGCACATCATCCCTCAACATGACCGGTTGCTCATCCATGTTCACAGCAGGCACATTTGTATCCAAAGGTTTCTGATACAGATCAAGCACACCCTCCATAGCTGCGACAAACTCAGCGTTTTCAGTTGGCGGGATCACCCATTGTTTCACAAAGTGTGGCTTGAGTTCGTTTTTTTTGAGTGTCTGACGCACTGTTTCTGGACAAATACTCTCAACGATTTCAAGCTTCACCAACTCCGAAGCAAGCAGACGGAGAGACCATCTGCTATAGCCTTGTGGGGGCACTACAACTCAACACAATCAAACGCGCTTCTGCTTCACCATCAAGCTTTCGAGGACAAGGAGGTGTTTTGCGAGGCACGCGATCCAACGCACCCGATAAACCCTTTTCTACAAAACGACGACGCACATTGTCCACCGTCTGGTAATGACACACGAAAACGCATCGGCTATCTGCTTATCAGTCCAACCTGGACCATTCTCAAGCGTGTTTGATCTTATATGCCTTATTCTCCCTTTTACTTACGGACATATTTAGTTCTTCACGTTCTAAATCAGTCAATTGAACCACGAACTTCTTTTTCAAAGGACTGTTCCTCCAAGTATAAGTTAGGAACAGTCTAAATGAAATGCTATTGTCAGTCAAGGAGGTATAATAAAACTGAAATACTATATATTTAGAATAGACAGTCCAGTAGTGTATCTATTTTTAATTTAGATGTGCTCATTAATCGTGATATTTTGTAGCGCAAACTTTTAGTTTGCGTCTATTCGGACACAATCTAACAGATTGTGCTACATAAGTAGCAACTTAGGTTATTATAGCACGGGGTTGGGTGGTTGGAAGGGTTTGGAGATTTTGGAACAATATGTCTATGTATATTTATGTAGTTGTCAGTTTCGGTGGTCAGAATCACTGAAGACGTAGAGAACACAGAAGAACACAGAAGGGCTTATTGTATGTTCAGGTTTTATTTATTGGTTTGGCGTAGGTAGGAAAGTTGTGTTCTATGTCTTCTGCGTTCTCCGCGCCTTCCGCGATTCTGACAAATAGCTTAATACTAAATCTATTCATCAAGTGCATATCGTAGAACACCGCGTCCGAATGTGCCAACGTAGATGGTATTGTCATCAACATCAAAACAGTTGACGTAATATGGGATTTTTGGGGTGACTTGCTGCCATGTGCCAGTGTTTTTGCTCAATTGATATATCTTTTGCTTAGACTCACCGTATACAGTTTTGTCATTTACTACCAAGATACGCATAACTAGTGGATTTTCTTTAGCATCTGTAATTGTATGCCAGTCAATTCCATTGTCCGACATCACCACACCTTTGTCCGTTGCAACATAGATAGATTTTTCTGCATAAGAAATTGCATAAAAATAATCAACTGAGAATGGGAGATATTCGGTGACATCTTTCCAAGTGTTTCCTGCATCAAGTGATTGCATGAGATGTCCAACGTTTTTTCCTACGTAAATCGAATTGCCTGACACAGCAAACTTAAAATCCTTGCGATAGGTAATTCTGGATTTTGTGTCAAATATTAGATTATCAGGTTGAACTATTTCTGTTAGACCAGTGTTATACCAATTCAATGCTCCAATATTCCATCTGAAGAGTTTAGTATTATATACTACAAATAGAGCATTGTCTGTGATTGCGAAGCTTCCAAGATCTGACACAACTTGCAGAAACCGATTATTATTTTGCCAAATGACCATCGTACCATTTGGATATATGTTCTTATTTGGATCGGGTACAAATTCCAAAGTAGGTATCCCGGTAATTTCTGTGAACTCGTTTACCTCGGAAGACAATCGATAAAAACTGGATACTCCGTCTTGATTCTTATTAGAAAATAATTCTCCATCTGATTCTATTATGTTATCCATGTCTGATGTATCGCTTGAAAAGGATATCCATGATTCTCCGCCATCATTAGAATACATAAGTTCGGTTTCTGTTTTCGCATAGAGAATTCCGTTAAGTACGATCAATTGCATGACATTCGTATCCACAAGACCAGAAATAAATGGATGCCAAGTCTCGCCACTATCAGTGGATCTAAGTATGCCGAGTGTTCCGCTTCTAAAGAAAGTTGTTGAGTTCAACATCATGGCATCAGTTTGCATACCTATTTCGTCTGCATCAACGAAAGATATCCACGTTTCACCTGCATCAATTGAGTAGAAGTTGTTATCACCGATTATCAACATTATCGTTTCACCAGATGCATTAATCTTGTGCGTTATGTGTTGCCATACCATTTCGGAATTTATGACACTATGCAATATACCAACAGCAGGTGTATCGTCTTTTTTCACTTGCGAATCAGTATTTGAATTTACACTTAATTGATTAGGATTCTTCTTAACATTATCTTCTGTTGGAGTAATAGAATTCCATGACTCACCAAAATCGGTTGAACGAAAAAGCTTCCATGGAGGAGGTTGGTAATCTAACCCTACATATTCATTGCTTTGTCCTTCAGGTTTGTTAGATTTTATATTCGGTACTCTTATACTATCTCTCCAACCCAATTGTACTATGGCATAGAGGTAATTTTCTGTAACCTCTAATGAGATGATTTTAGGTGTTTTGTTTTTCGTTTCCTTATGGTTGATAGGCAATTGTTTCCATGTATCAGAACTAAGTCGAAATATTCCATTCTCAGTCCCTACAAATAAAATGTTTTCAATTGCAGCAATTGTTTTTATTTTTCTGTCTACCAACCCCTCTGGCAAAGGTGTCCACGATTTACCAGCATTATCCGTATGGAATACGCCGTTTGTATATGCAAGGTAGATAGATATATCACTTTGTGTGCCAAGGATTCCATCTGTTACTACCATTCCAACAAGCTCACCTTTTATGCATTCACAGAAAACGTCCCATGTTTCACCTCTATCTGTAGAAACCAATATTTCCTTATCGTATGCAAGGTAGAGGATATCCTTATGTTCTACTAAAGGCCACCACTTTATTTTAGAATATAGTCCAGTAGATGGTGGAGATTTAATATCCTTAATGAGTTTCCACGCATTTCTATCGTCTGTGAGCCTGTATATACCGTGTTCTGTACCGGCATACATGTCTCCTCTATTTGTAGTAAAGAGCATGGAAACATTACCACCTTGTGGTCCATTCGCATCACTCCATTGTCGTTTCAAATTGGAGATGCCATCTACTTGTGCTACAGCAAGAAGGTGAGTATCCGATTCATTTCCGACATTGTTAATATTACTGGGAACACTTTCACTTCCAATTTGTGTATGTACTACAGGTTCTGCTGGTGTGTCAATAACGAGTTGTGTATCTGTTATTTCAATTATCGGTTCAGATTGTGCGTTTAGGCTATACGGTCTTTGAAAATATTCCAGACTTTGTGTGCCAAGTCCCATCAGTAATAGGACTAAAACAGCAGAAGCAACAGATATTGCCAATGGTACGAGAGGTTTACTGGCTGAAGGTTTTACCGGAATAAATCGTGATATTTCATTCATTATATTTTCTGTCATTTGTGTTGGCAGTTGGAAACTACTCAAGTTTTCTTTTATCATTGCTTCATCCTTTTTTAATCGATTACGTGCACGGTGGAGTCGACTCCGTATCGTATTAGGGGACACACCTAAATACTCAGCAATTTCTTCACATGACATTTCAGCGAGATAAAAGAGGGTCATCACTGTACGTTCACTTTCCTGTAGCTTACTGAGCAATTTTTCAACTAAAGCACGTTGTTTTTCTTTTACCGCTTCATTCCGCTTATGTTTAGTGTATTCTGAATAATATATCTCTTCCAACTCAACAGGGTTTGTCTCATCGATTGATTGCGTATCAAGTTTTTTCTTCCTGTGCCAGGCAATGCACTTTCTGTTTGTAACAACATAAAGCCATCCAGCAAAACGACGTGTATGTGCGAATGTCGGGAATTTTTGATAGGCAGTAATGAATACGTCTTGAGTTATTTCTTGAGCGATATGATAATCCCCAATTTTCTGCCACGCAAGAGTGTGTACCTGCTTTTGGTATTTTTCAACAAGTTTAGCAAAAGCGTGTTGATCGCCATCTATTGTGCGTTGAATTAATTCAGAATCATCGTTTTTCATCGTCCGCCTTCATATAGTATAATAGAAAATTCAACTACAAAC
>VYFM01000231.1 GCA_009842375.1 Candidatus Poribacteria bacterium
ATATATATACCTTTTACTATGTGTGCCTGTAGCTCAGTTGGATAGAGCGTCAGCCTCCGGAGCTGAAGGTCGGGCGTTCGAGTCGCCCCAGGCACGTTTTTATATTTCTTCTCGGTTAGGAAATCCCTAAAACCATACCTGCCACTTTATTGATATAATGTTATCATTAATATTAATGGGTGTCAAGGGTATTGAAAGGAAAAATATGGCACTTGATGTACGTGATTCGCGTTTATTGGAATTAATTGATTCGGATGCGACTGTTGAACAATTAGCAACAGGATGTAAATTTACTGAGGGACCGCTTTGGCATTTCATTGGGAGGTATCTGCTTTTTAGTGATATACCTGAGAACAAGATCCGAAGGTGGGACGAAGAATCAGGAATGACTGTTTTTAGGGACCCGTCTGGTAAGTCAAATGGTTTAACTTATGATAGAGGTGGTCACCTGATAACTTGTGAACATGGTAATCGTCGTGTGTCGCGAACGACTGCGGATGGAGATGTGCTGACGATTGCATCGCATTATGAAGGAAAACGTTTGAACAGTCCGAATGATATTGTGGTGAAAACTGATGGTAGTATCTATTTTACGGATCCACCATACGGTTTATCAGGAGGATCGGAAAAAGAACTTGATTTTCATGGTGTTTACCGATTGTCTCCCGATGGTGAAGATTTGACATTACTTGTTGATGATTTTGATAGACCGAACGGTATATGTTTTTCACCTGATGAGTCTATCCTGTATATTAACGATTCTAAGCGTATGCATGTGCGTGCCTTTGATGTGCAAGATGATGGCACATTAGCGAATGGTCGTGTTTTTGCTGAGGAAAAAGGGGATAACGGTGTACCAGATGGTATGAAGGTTGATGTAAACGGTAATGTCTATCTGACAGGACCTAACGGTATTTGGATATTTTCCCCAGATGGCACACATCTTGGTATTATTCTTGTTCCTGAACGCACTGCGAATCTTGCGTGGGGTGGTGATTTTTGGAAGAGTCTATTTATTACAGCGAGTACGTCCATTTACCGTATAGAATGTAAAGTGGAAGGGATACCGGTTTCATAATGAATGTAAAGATTAAGAGAGTGGATAAATCGCTTCCATTGCCTAAATACGAATCGGAAGGGGCTGTAGGGTTTGATTTGCTATGCCGGGAATCTGCGGAAGTTGCTCCTGGCGAAATAGTCTTAATTCCAGCGAATGTGATTGTTGAAACACCACCTGGTTATATGTTGATGCTATGTATGCGGAGTAGCACTCCGCGTAAATTTGGATTGATGATGGCACAAAGTGTCGGTATTATAGATAATGATTACTGTGGTGAAGAAGATGAGATAAAAATCCAAGCGTATAATTTCACGGATGAAACTGTTACAATTGAACGTGGAAGCCGTATTGCCCAAGGTATTTTTGTTAAAGTGGATACTGCAGACTGGAATGAGGTAGATCAGATGCAGACTTCATCTCGTGGCGGTTTTGGTAGTACTGATCGGTAATTTTATATTTCTCAAATTCGTATTTATAAGAAATGGGGTATTTACTGTAGTTTGGACAATTTTTTTGGGAAACTTGAACAATATCTTGAAAACACACGAGAACACAATATGATACAAATAGAGATTGTTCTAACTATGGGATTTATAAGGGAAATTAGGAGAACAAAATGAAACAGTATCTTGAAGGACTTCAGCAGATATTAGATGCCGGGGTTGACCGCGAGGGTAGAAATGGTAAGACACGCGCGCTCTTTGGCATGCAGATGCGGTATAATCTGGAAGATGGTTTTCCTGCGGTAACGACAAAGAAACTTGCGTTTCAATCTGTAAAAGCGGAACTTCTGGGTTTTATACGTGGTTTTGATCATGTTAAACAGTTTCAGAATCTTGGCACGCAGATATGGAATGCGAACGCTGCTGCGTGGGGTCGTGACGGGGCTCTCGGCTGTATTTACGGTGTGCAGTGGCGTAGATGGCGTAAAGAGGATGGTAGAATTGACCAACTGGCGGATGTGATTGAACAGATAAAGTCGTGTCCAAACAGTCGTAGGCATATTGTCACAGCATGGAATCCTGCTGAATTAGATCAGATGGCATTAGCCCCGTGTCACATGTTTTTTCAGTTTTTTGTAGCAGATGGCAAGTTGTCACTGCAGATGTATCAACGTAGTTGTGATATGTTCCTTGGTGTTCCTTTTAATATTGCATCTTATTCATTGCTCCTATCTATGGTGGCGCAAGTTACTGATCTTGAACCGAGTGAATTTGTCCATGTTTTAGGAGATGCACACATCTATCACGAGCATTTTGAGCAGGTGAAAACGCAACTTCGCAGACAACCTTATCCACTTCCGAAACTCATCCTAAATCCTAATGTTACCTCTATTGATAATTTCAGGATTCAAGATATGCAGCTGAAGGATTATCACCATCACGATGTTATTCGAGCGAAGATGATAGTCTAAAATCAGAAGATAGATGCGGATATTCTTCACGATATTTATTGCAATTTCGCTTACCAACTGTGGACCAACAGATATCGATCCTTTTGCTAATGTAGCCAGTTTTGGACATGGTAACTTTATTTCTGTATTTTTGATGATGCAGAGTCAGGTTGAATCTATAAATGTTGAAACTGGTGCAATAGGCCTCAACATAGTAATTAATCAAGCAAAACGCGGGGTTGAAACCACAACAGTTGAAATCGTGGATAATATCATGCATGCTGGTCATGATTCTATAAGCCTCTTTGAAGGCACCGAAAACTTGTTGCTTACGGGGGTTGGAAAAGTAGAAGACACGGTAATTTGTCAGTTCCAAAAGACAGACGAAAATGAACTACAGCAACAACACTTTCCGCAAGGACGGGTCGCAGCGGAAAACATTACTACACGGAACGGGGATCGCATAAAATTTAGAGCCTTCCGAAGTGATAATAGGTTATCTCTTGTTTTGTCAGTTGAGCCTAATGACATTGACTTCACAAAAATTTCCGATGTTCCAATAGACCGATTTGATTTCAATGACAATGCGTTTAATATTGAATTTAATACAGGGACACGCATAATTAAACACAGTTTCCCACTTGGAAAAGTCGTAAATGCGAATGAAGAAGTTGAAAACAATGGTATAGGTTTGCTGATGGGATCAAGATTAGTCATGGGTTCAATTTTTCATATAACTTCTGTGAACTAATTAACAATATATGATATATGTGTGGTATATGTGTGAAAATCCATGCCCAAATTAAAAGGTCTGATAACATTCTTTGTTAGTCTTGTAATAGTCCTTAATGGTTGTGGTAGACCCACGCCAGGATACAAAATCTATCGGGATAATGACATACTATTAGTCTTTTTTGCTCTGAATGACAAGTCTAAAATTGTAGATACTACTCTTGACAACAATGAACTAATTGCGGATATTAAAACAGGTGAAGAAATTAGACAACGGAAAATTTCGTTGGAACGTAGCTATATGGGACAGTTGATCTCACCTGAGGAAACTGTTGAAATTCATGGAACAGATAGGATCAAAGGGTATGGAATTGTCCATTGCACAGTAACTTCTCCTAACCCAAGAAGGTTCTCTATGTCGTTTACTTGGAGCGGTTTAAGGGGCGAAGGTTTATCCAAGAATCTTGGTCGTTTTGGTAGTTCTGGATCATTCCGGATTGATGATAAGATGATAGCTTACTGCATGATTCCAGAGATCGAAAAATCGTCTTTGGAATTTTCGAAATTTGGTATTACTGTTGAATTTACAGACACTACTACTTTCGAAAATGAAAAGATTGATGTAGATGGTAATAGAATTTTGGAAATAGAATATGGGGACTCGGATATGCACACACAGAATTTTAGATTTCTGCTGAAGGGTATATTGCCTAATGAAACAGTCGAAGTTGAAGATAGAAAGAAATTAGGTAAGGATATTGTGATTGCTAAACTGAAGGTTTTTCCAAAGAAAAGTCTACCGACTAAGAAGGTTAATTTAACAGACCGTTGATGTGTTTTTCCTAACATATCGAAAGATTATAATGAAGTATCAGGTTGTTTTGATCTTCAGTTTCCTTTTTTTCTATGTTGGTTGTAGTGATGATCCACAGCCTATCATCTATGATGGGTTCAGTGGAAATGCTGAACGTTGGTCGATCCGGGTAGGTATGCCAGAGGATTGGAAAATAATTAATGCACATCTTGAGAGCAAACGAGTGCTTGTAGAATATGATAGAGGAAGAGGTGTAGAAAAACAATATGTACAACTATCATTCCCTATCAAAGATCTTAATGAACACATCCAATTTAGAGGTGCAAACAGGATAAACGACTTAGCAATTTTGCATTTTACAGTAGAAGAAGACCCGCAGAGCAAGTTTAATCCTCCTTTAGCTAAATCCGAAAATATCAATGGTTTCAGAACAAGAGAAGAATAT
>VYFM01000539.1 GCA_009842375.1 Candidatus Poribacteria bacterium
GTTTGAACTCAAATTCGTTTACGAGATCCATGCTTTTCTCCGTTGTGTATTAGACTACATCTTATCTGTGTAAGTTAGGATATAGTATCCTCAACCGTTTTTGATTTAGTTGTATTTTTTCACAATTCTATCAGAATATTGGTTCTTTTTCAAGTTGATAATCATGGGGTGTGTAAAGTTTTTGACATTATTGCGTAAGGGCTGAGTCTCCTCGTCCCGCTCTTCTGTCTGGGTCACGGAAGGCACAGAATACGCGGAACACACTAAAAGAATAGGTCTTTTCCGCGTCCTCTGCGTTTTCAGTGCGTTCAGTGATTCAGACAGAATAAAATACGTAATGCCGCCAGATAAGAGGACTATTGTTCAAGATAGTAGTGAAAAACCTCGTTGTATTCTGTGCCGACGTATAGTGTGTTTCCATCAACAGCAAGAGAAGTTACACTATCAGGTATTTCCGAGACAACTTGTTTCCAAGTGCCACTTTCTATGCGATGGATTCCAGTATCTTTGGTAACACCATATAGTGTGGTGCCATCAACAGCTAAATGTTCCATGATGAGATTATTCCCATCTGCATCAGTAATTGTCCGCCAAGTTCTTCCATCATCAGTTGTAATGATACCTCCGTCTGTTGCTACAAAAACAGTGGTCTCAGCAACTATAATATCAATGAAAGTTTTTACTTGAAACGGCAGACCTTGTGTTAAATCAGTCCAACTGTTTCCTCTATCATACGATACGACGAGATGTCCGTCTCGTTTTCCGACGTATACGGTGTTCCCTGAAACCGCAAGTTTAAGGTCTTTCTTTGCGATATCCTCAGTCAATTCAACGGTTTCTTCCTGTCCAGTGTCGTACCATTCTGTGTCTCCTTGCTTCCAGCGGAAGATTTTAAAGTGATATTCCATATAGAATGTATCATCACTAATCGCGAACGGACCTTGAAACCCTAATTTAATAAGGTTTTCTAACCTTCTACGATCTCTATGTTGTTCCGCATCTCCCTGTGCCAACTGTTTGAAAAACTGGGTTGCACCAGAAAAGTTTTCTTGCAGATATTCAGCAGAAAACTTTTCAATAGGTTGATGCCTATATAACACTTGATTTCTTATTGACATTGAGTCAAGGAGAGGGACTCCTTGAATTGGAACAAGTCTATTGTCATCAGATATACGATAGAAACGATCTTTTACGTTGCCAGGAGTTCCATCTTTTGCATAAATGACACTGCCAGATTTGACCATCTGAGAAATACTTGGTTGTTCTCCTCTTGTAGGTGTTGTCATTGGTATTTCCATCTGAATAGTTTTCCAAGATTTGCCTTTGTCGGTAGTTATAGCAATTTTTTCTTTCCAAGCCCCGTAACCATGTCCAAATCTTGCATAGAGGGTCGAAACTGTATTTTCCTTTTTATCTTCGTTTTGATATACGATTAAATTCTCTATTGTATCAGTTTCCTTCTCCTTAGGGATATTGACCTTACGCCACGATTTGCCGCCATCAGTAGAACGTTGAAGACCGTCCCAACCGCGAACGTAAAAAGTTAGTTCGTTCAATGCCACGGCAGGTAAGCCGCTAGTCGTTGAAGGTGAAGTGCCGGGTTTCTGCGGTGGCATCCACGTAGTTCCTCCATCAGTAGAGCGAACCATGCCATCTACCATTGCCAAAAGTGTTTTCCCTGCAGCAATAAGTTTGATTCCAGGTGGCCACCCTTTTGGGGGCCAAGCATTTGTCGGTGTTATATCTTCCCATGAATTCCCAATGTCAGTTGAGCGGAATACCCACCAACCGCGCTCCAATCCTCGTCTTACTTTGTCAGGATCTACTTGCCTATCCCAACTAAACTCTGCTGCAAAATATAACCTATCTTCAGTCGCTGCTATAGAGAAAATCCTACCGATTTCTGGGACAGGGAACTTTAAGTGTTCCCAAATGTCATTATTGAACCTAAAGAGACCTTTATCTGTACTGGTAATCAACGTATTTTGAATGCTAACTACAAAATGTAGATTACCCATTGATTCGTCAGTCACCTTATGCCATGTTTTACCGTTATCCTGAGAACGAAAAATCCCACTTCCAAAAGCAACATAAAACGCATGTTCAGAAAAGATCAGTTTAATCGGGGCAAAAACATCTTGCCAAGAGTGGACCAAATCCCATGTCTTACCATCATTCTTTGAAGCATAGAGATCGCTATATGTTATCATGTAAAGGGTGTTTTTCCACTTTGCGATAGGCGGGTTAGTTGTCCACCAAGTATCCAGGGCATCTAAGTCAGATATATGTTGCCACTGCTTTCCATCAGCAGGCAATTTGTAAAGGCTAAGTTCATCACCAAGGACATATATATCGCCTTCAGATGTTCCGAGTATATTCATGAGCGGTGTGCCTTTTATTGGTTCAGCTTGAATCCACTGCTGTTTGGGAATAGAAACATCTTCTCCTTCAACCTCTGCAGCAGCTAATAAAATATCATCCACTTGCTGACCGTTGTTCTCGGACTTACCAAATACATTTTCACTTCCAAACTGATTTCGCACATCCGATTTTGTGTCTATATTTAAGACTATAGGTGCATCAACGAGTTCAATCGTCGTTTCAACTTGAGCATCCAAGTTATAAGGTTTCTGGAAACTCAATAAATGCGGACTCCCTAATCCAAGCAACAGGACAATCAAAATAGCACTTGTAGCAATCACCCACGGTATCAAAGGTGTACTGTTGGAAGGTGCAGCCGGTTTAAGACGTGCAATTTTACGCATGATGTTGTCAGTGAGGTTCGGTGTAATTTGAAAGTGATCAAGAGCTTCTCTAATCATCGTTTCCTCCTTTTGTAGACGTTGTTGTGCTCTACGGAGACGGCTCCGAATTGTATTTGCCGAAACACCTAAAAACGCTCCGATTTCCGCACTGGACATTTCACTAAAATAATGTAACGTGATGACCGTACGATCGCTTTCTGGTAGTTTTGCAAGTAACTTTTTGACGACATCGCGCTGTGCTTCTGCTGCTGTTTGTTCTTTTTCTGTGATAACATACTGTGAATATGTTGCTTTTCCGAACGGTGAGGCACTTAAATCTTCCAAAGATTGTGTCCTAACACCTTTCCTACGCAACCACGTACTACAATTATTTGCTGCAATCACATAAAGCCAACTTGAAAAACTTTGCGGTTTCTTTAGTTTCGCTAATCCTTGGTATACCTGTAGAAATGTATCCTGTGTAATTTCTTCGGCGATGTGGAAGTCTCCGATTTTACGCCACACGAGCGCGTGAACCGGTTTTTGATACTTCTCCACAAGTTCAGTGAAGGCAGTATCATCTCCGTTGAGAGTGCGGTTTATAAGTTCAATGTCAGTGGTTTTCATGTATTATCTCCGATTGCCATATAGTGACGCATGTCAGGATGAAAACTGGTGCATAATTCTGCAAAAGATGAAAAAGGGATTAGGGATAATACCATTTCTAATAAATAAAGTGCCATTTTCGGAGAATACTTATAGGATCTACCTCGAATCAACGCCAATTACGTTTATGGCATTCCCCGGTTATAAACGTCTTATCTCATGAATTGTAATTTTTGCCTCATGAAATTGTGACCTTTTGTTACGTCCCAATGACGTGATGAATCCAGTCAGGACAAGGAATGTGACGCGATTTTTGATTTTTTATTTTGCTCTTTTTGCCTTTATCGTTTGAACTGTCTGAATCACTGAATGCACTGAATACGCAGAAAACACTGAAGGTGCTACGATATATTTGTCGTCTGTTGGGGCTGCCATAAAGCGAAAACGGATTGAAATAAGAACTATACACCTTTTGCCTCTCTTTAGTGTCTATGTCGGAGGTCGCTTCGCTCGCTCCGACCTACAGGACTGTATGTGAGCCTGCGGGCGAGGCAACCTCGCCCCTACGATATAACTTAATCTTGATTTAGTTTTTTCGGTTTTTGTGTTTGGGTTATATTATACTTGATGGTGGTTCGGTTTTGTAGTGTTATTGCGTTTGAAAACAATATATATCCAATATGTTTAATGTCCGTTTCAGTTTTTTGGTTTAGTTTTCAGTATTTGTCTGAACCAGGATTTACAAATCAAGAAATCAACGATATGAACGCCATTAAGGCGTTCCCCGGGTATGAATGCCTGTTGGCATTCCCCAGGATTATAGGATTTTCAGGATAAGAGGGTTTTGGTGTATGTATACACGTATAACACATTTCGCCCCACTGGTGCTGAATGACACAAACTGGGAAGTTTGTGCTACAAAAAAGAGACATTATATGTTAGAAATGGTATAACTTATACCATTTCTAAATGATTAAGGATCATTATTTTGTAGGTCGGAGTGAGCGTAGCGAAGTCCGACAAGATTGTGTTCATTTGTGGTTACATGTCGGACATCGCTACGCTC
>VYFM01000232.1 GCA_009842375.1 Candidatus Poribacteria bacterium
GGCGGTAACAGATGGTCTTGTTGCTTATTGGGCATTTGATGGAACTGATGGTGAGGTTGCAAGTGACTCAAGTGGAAATGGTCATGATGGCATGTTAATCGGAGATCCACAATGGGTTGAAGGGAAAATAGGTGGAGCACTCAAATTTGATCAAGCAGGAGATGAGGTAGACATTCCGTTCCATTCCGATCTCAACCAAGAAACATTCACTATTTGTGCATGGGCGAATACTGAGACTGGTGGAACTGGACATCGTGCCGTTGTTTCTTCTCGTGATGACTTTCCACAACGCGGTTTTATCTTTTATGCTACACCCAACAATACTTGGCAATTTTGGACAGGTGGCGGTGGGTGGAAATCCGTTCAAGGACCAGCAGTTCAACTTGATGAATGGGAACATCTTGCTGGTGTATACATTGATGGTACACAGACGTTTTACGTGAATGGAGAGCTTGTTGGTGAAAGGACTGATGCTGCCATTAGTATAAATACTGCTCAGGAATTTCTCATTGGAGCAGGGGCAAATGAGACTGCTAATCACAATTACCGGTTTAGAGGGATGATTGACGAGGTATGTCTGTTTGACCGTGCCCTGGATGAGAGTGAAATCTCAGTATTAATGGAATCAAACCCTACTTCAGTAGAGGCATCTGGTAAGATTGCTGTTACATGGGGACAACTAAAGGCAAAGTAGTAGGACAAAATAACTGATTCTTTACAACCAATTTTATAAATTATTTGTGGACGAGGTCTTTGTGCCTCGTCCTTTTTTGGTAAGTCGGTAGTCTGGGTAGAGCATAGGTGAAACCCGACATGACATTATAAAAGTCGGGTTTCACCTATGCTCTACCCGACCTACGATATAATGTAATATTATCGTATAGAAATGGTGTTAGGCATTTCATAAAATTGACTTTATAGAAAGTAATACTTTTCCCTTTCCGCTTCTGGCATACGATCCGGACGTGTTCTATACCAACGGAAATGTTCATAGTGAGCGGTATAGTGTTCACCATCTCGGCTGTCGTTGTAGCTCAGAAACAACACGCGTCGAGCACTGTTCGATTTGTTAGATGCTGCCGCATGTGGTGTAAAACAGGTAAAGATCGCTATGTCTCCTGGTGCTAAATCCACGTAGATGTGTTCCTCGTTCTTGAGTTGGTCTGGGTCAATTGAGCCTTTATCAAGTGAACCTGGTTCATGCAAAAATCCATGATGGTGACCTGTCCACAATTCTGTGCAGCCGTTCTCTTTCGTACTGGCATCAAGTGCAACTGAAACCGTAAGCAGACTTTCTGGGAATCCTTGCCACCAATTGTAATCTTGATGACATCCGTTGCCGTGGCTATCCGGTGGTTTGATGATGAGTTTATCTTTGAACAATACCGCTTCATAACCATCATATAGAGATGCCAACCGATCCATAATTCGTCTGTCACGGACGAGGGCAGAAAATAGTGGAGAGATACTTACAAACGGATCAATTTTCCAAGGACGACCATCTCCTAACATCTCAAAGCGGAGATTATATTTCGGTTCAAGCTGAAATTCGCTACTCAGTGAAAACGCGCGATCAACAAGTTGGTCTGCCTCTTGGCGATAGATTTCAATCTCTTCAGGTTGAAATACATTGCGGAGAATGAGAAATCCTTTTTCGTGATACTCGTCAACTTCAATGGTATTAAGTGCATATTGGAGTTGACGTTGCTGTGAACCGTTCCAGCGCGGTGTGCCTGTTTCAGATGGACGTTCGATGCTTATCATCATCGCCTCCTATCTACCTTTGCATCTGAAAATCAATAAGTTACGAAGTATTCCTTCACGCTTTAATACTTCACGAATATCTTCCGACAGATGTTTTTATATTTCCTTTAGGGAACCTTATCTGAACGAGTCTGTGGATGTTGTTATACTCTTCACAATTTCTTCAAATGCCCCCTCAACATAGTGCATCGTTTAGGTAATTTTATTATAAATTGCCTAGAATGTCAACAAAACGCATGTTTATTTTTATTTTTGACACGTTCTTACATCCGTGCTATAATAACACATATACTATAGATCTCAAGGGATATACCTCACTCACAGAAGGAGCCAATACATATAATGGCAGATATTATCAAAGGTGCTGTTCTCGGTTATGGGGCAGCATTTAATATGGGTAGAGCACACGCAAATATGATGCAAGGCACCGATGGCATCACTTGTGTTGCGGTGTGCGACATTGATCCAGAACGGACTAAAGCAGCGAAAAACGACTTTCCAGATGTTCGCACTTATAATACAGTAGAAGATCTCGTTGCAGACGAGGATATTGATCTCATTGCAAACGTGCTCCCGCACAGTTTACACTGTGAACCGACTGTGGCAGCACACAATGCAGGCAAACATGTTGTCGTAGAAAAACCGATGTGTATCACTATTGCTGAAGCAACGGAGATGATCACTGCTGCTAAAGAAAATGATGTGATGCTATCAGTCCACCACAACCGACGTTGGGATGCCGACTTTTGGACACTACGTGAAATTGTTCATTCTGGTGTCATTGGGAAGGTGTATTGTGCTGAAATGTGGAGCGGTGGTTACGGAAGACCGAATCCAAATTGGTGGCGGAGTGTCAAAGCAGTTTCTGGTGGGCAATTTTATGACTGGGGTGCACACTTCCTTGATTGGTTGCTCAACATCATTGATGGTCCAATGATTAACATCACTGGTTTTTTTCAGCCGAACCTCGTCTGGAAAGACATAACCAACGAAGACCATGTGCAGGCTGTTATTCGTTTTGGCGAAGGTGAGTTTGTTGCAGATGGTGCATCAGCTAACATCCAGATGTCTAATATCGCGAAAGTCGGTGGTCCAAAATGGAAAATGCTCGGTTCACACGGTTCTATTGTTTCTGAAGGGAGTCAATATCACGTATTATCCGAAGTAGAAGGACATCCGAAGGAGCAAAAAATTGGGCATCATGGAAGACCGGGACCTAGATACTATGAAAACATTGTTTCCCATTTAAACGATGGCACACCGTTGCTCGTGACTCCTGAGTCTGCTCGTCGCGTTATTGCGGTCATGGATTTAGCTGAGAAATCCTCAAAGACACACCAGTCTGAAACAGTTCCCTATGAGTTTGAGTAGACTTTGTTCTACGAACCTTATCAGAAAGAGCGGAGTGTGTGCTCCGCTCTTGTGGTACAAATTACTAAAATATAACAAACAATTAAATTGGGGGTGGTCAATATACCTGTCCATGTTCCAGCACATAAATATTATACAATTTGGCATTAACTCACCTCTATGAAAGCAGTCGTTTTTGAAAAAATACAGCAGTTAGAAATACAAGATATACCTATTCCTACGCTAAACGCAGGGGACGTACTTATCCAGATGGAACTATGTGGGATTTGTGCTTCTGATCTTGCGGCACTTCGTGGGGATGTATCAGACTATGCCCCTCCTGTAGTTATGGGGCATGAACTTGCAGGAGTAGTTGTTGAAAGTCGACATTCAGATGTCAAGATAGGAGAAAGGGTTACGGTTAATCCTATGCTGTCTTGTGGAGTCTGTGCGTATTGCAAAAACGACAAAGACAAATACTGCGATACAATTGAAGGTATCGGACATGACATAGACGGAGGATATGCTGAATATATAAGGATGCCGAAACACGGTGTTGACACCGGTAAATTGATTAAAGTACCAGACAACGTCCCACCTGAAGAAGTGCTATTTCTTGAACCGTTAGGTTGTTGCATTAATGCCATGGAGGAAACTATATTCCACGACTCCGTAGCGATTCTTGGAGCCGGTCCTATCGGATTGATGTTCACACAGTTAGCGAAACGTGCAGGTCTAACAGTTTATGTAGTAGACCCATTATCTCACCGCAGAGAAATCGCTGAAACTGTTGGAGCAGAGACTGCTTTTGATACTTCTCCTGAACAAATTAAACACCTTCAAGAAATAACAGACGGTGGTGTAGATACTGTCATCTCTGCAACAACAAATAATGCGGATGTTATAAATCTGACATTTCAAATTGTACGCAAGGGTGGATGTATTAACTTTTTTGGGCTTGCCCCTGACGGTGAAGAACTTTGCCTTAACTTGGAAGAATTCCATTATTTCGGACACAAACTGATGGCTTCATGGGCATTTTCCCGTGCGAGTCTTGAAGAATCCCGCCAACTTCTATTGCAGAAAGCCATTAACTTCGAACCTATACTTACCGACAAATACCCTATCACACAAGGTTTAGAAGCATTTGATAATGCAATTGCTCAATGCGGTATTAAAACAGTATTGCATCCATAAGATGTTTCTTCCTGCTTTTTGTCGTTAATTTCCTACGAGTATTGTTATTTCAATTTTTATTACTTTTGAGATGTCAATTCATACTTCGGAGATCGCCCAAAT
>VYFM01000324.1:0-2417 GCA_009842375.1 Candidatus Poribacteria bacterium
GTTGTATGTATAGTAGACCGAGAATAGATAATGAACTTCACTATTAATTTATTTGCTGGATATTGAAAGAAAATTGGTATAAATGAAATTATTGCTCTATTTATTATCTTGGCTTAACGCATTATTGGATGCATTGTTTAACGGAATCTTCAATAAATTAGTTGACATGCCCATCAAATGTTGTTAGGATATATTGAAGATGTCCCATATTCTCAGAAGGTTGTATTTAAGGAGAAGAGACGATGAGCCAAGCGTTACCGCTCGTAGCATATCCCGACCTTGAAAGCCAAGTCAAAGCAATGGAGGAAGATGGTTATGCCTATTTGCCAAAGGTAATCAATGCTGAAGAACTTGTAGAACTCCGAGATGCGATGGATAAATTAACGGCAATTCCCGCGAGTTTTGACAAACACAGTGTTCCAGAAAATGGATCTGGTTTTCTCAACAAACATATCAATAATGCCTTTAATCGTGATGCAGTATTCCTACATTATCTTGATAAATCTCCCGTGATTGAGTTAGCGGAAGCGGTGCATGGTGGTGATTGTCATGTTATTGGCATGACAGCGTGGATGACAGGACCTGGTCGACCAGATCAAGGGTTACATAGCGATTATATACCTATTCCGCTTCCTGCTGATGTTTTGGAAGATTCTCGTGTGAAGGTGCCGATTTTCATCACAACTGCCCATTATTACTTGGATGACCTTTATGAAGACCTTGGTCCAACGAAGTTTGTGCCAGGGAGTCACCTTTCTGGAAGACGACCTGATGGTGATACGGAGTGGAAAGGTGCAACGGAAAAGAGCATACTATGCAATGCTGGTGATGTCGTTATTTTTAGGAGTGAAGTTTGGCATAGAGGTACTGCAAACCGAAGCAACCAGACCCGATATCTGTTACAAGTTCATTATGCGAACCGAATGATAACACAAAAGTATCCTCCCTACTTGAATCGGTTTCAATTTGATGAATCAATCTTAGAACAAGCGACAGAACGCCAACAGCGACTGATGGGAAATCATCGTCCCGGTGCCTATGATTAATGTAACTGCTATTTTTTCAGCAATCGGACATCGCAATTGGACATCAGTCTCTTTTGAATAGTAAAGAACCCACTGGGACACGACCAATTCGACATGTAATCAGCGAAGACCCACACGGCAAGATTATTGCGATTAGTTTGCTTCTTGCTTTTCTGTGGGGTGGAAATTCACCTGCCATAAAAGTCGGTTTGGAAGATCTTCCTCCGATGGCATTGGCGTTTTTACGTTTTGTTATTGGACTAATAGTGGTCGGTGTTTGGTCACTTTATCGTCGTGTTCCGCTCGGATTACAACGTGGCGAATTTCCCCGCTTGGCACTTCTTACAGCGATTTTCATAGCCCAAATAATCGTATTGAATACAGGGACTGACTTCACGTCCGCTTCACGTTCCACGATTTATGTTAATTCCTACCCATTTTTCACAGCAATATTTGCCCATCTCTGGATTCCTGGCGAACGACTTTCAGTAGCTAAGACTTTGGGTATTTTAATTGCCTTTAGTGGTGTCTTTATTACAGTCCTTCCTAATCTTGGTAATGGTGAGTCAACCCTCTTTGGAGACTTATTGGTTCTTGTAAGTGGTTGTTTTTTGGGGTTGCGAGTTGTTGTGACAAAGTTGTTAGTTCAATCTATTCACCCGTATCGTCTTTTGGTCTGGTACCTAACTTTGAGTCTTCCGGTCTATGCATTGTTGAGTTTGCTGTTTGAAAGAAATATGACATTCCAAATATCACTCGCAAGCAGTGTGGCACTTCTCTACCAAGGGGGTGTCATTGCGGGATATTGTTTTTTGGCATGGACAGCAATTCTTGAAAGATATAGTGCCAGTAAACTTGTTGTTCTGTTTTTTGTTACTCCATTGTCTGGGGTCTTGTTTAGTTATCTATTTTTAGGAGATGAACTGACTTTTACTTTGTTGGGTGGTGCTCTTCTTGTTGCTGCTGGGATTTTTCTTGTGAATATGCGGCGTTGATGTTTCTTCACATATCAGGATTGTCTGTGTGGCATTGTTGAATACGTCCAAAGTACTTTGGTTATCATTTTCAGGATTGAAGGTGATAGGTTTATCGCTTCTCAATGATCTTACCATTAACTTATGAATGTTTAAATTCAGGTGTTATTATGTGGTAGATTAGTTTGCGTATAATAATGGTTTATCACCTTAATGATGTATATACACATTTCGCCCCGCTGGGGCTATTTATCAGTCGCGTATTGCGTCTATAGACATTCCCGCCCCGCTTGGGGCTGACCTTTGCTGCATACGAGAAATATTTCTCTATGGTTAACTGTCAAGCATACTTGCTGAAAAATCATTAATGTTTGAAAACCAATATGTAATAGACAAGAATTGTTCAAACATTAGTTTT
>VYFM01000324.1:2427-4395 GCA_009842375.1 Candidatus Poribacteria bacterium
TCATTTACGGTGGCAGGATAGATTTCAAGGTCAGCACGGGAGATAAGTAAGCCGACGTAAAATGTGAGCCAGTTTCCGCAGAGTTCTATTGACATTAACTCGTCATTTTTGGTTATGTATTCGTGGATTTCTGTCTTGAATTCCTCTTTTCCTTGTGCATCTGTGACGGTGAGTTTTGCTGGGACGATCTCCTGTCGGTGATATTCAACAGCGATTTCTTCGTCGCCATTATCAGGATCTGGATAGTAGAGCGTCATCTCATCTGGTAATGGGTCTCCAAGTTCATGTTCACCGTCAACAATCCATCGTGAGATTTCGTACTGCTCCTGTGTTCCAGCGATGTGATCTACCCCGACAACAATTTCGTCATCCACATCCCGTGCATGATACATATATCGGAGTAGTGCTTCCCCCTCGTATTTCTTTCGCTTGTATAAGGTGAAAGCGTGAGAGGTATTGCCTGTATCCTGATATGTTGTCAGATCAGAGAGTTCAATAATGCTTTCAATGGGAATGTCGACTAACTCATGACGTTCCTGTTTCTTGTTGTCCTCCTCTTTCCGTTTGCCAAAGAGGGATTTTCCATCTTTTCTACCAAATAATGCCATGTAATCTCCTAAAAATACCCTTTGTTGTATAATACTAACATGATTCCACCAACGACGAGAAGACTACCGAATATGAGTATGAACCAAGTTGCCCCTGACGTTTTCTTTACTACGACAACCTTTTGTTGCTCGGGTTGTTGTGGTGGTGCGCGTTGCGTATTCGTCATTTCGGTAGGTGTTTCAGCAGTTGCGAGAAGTTCCTGCTTGATTGCCTCTTCATCTGGAAGTTCTTCAACTGTGACTACCTCTACATCGTCTCCATAGAACTTATCTGGATTTTCCTCAACGTAACTTGCGAGAAAGTCCTCATCGCGATTTGTACCGGGGTCTACATAGTTTTCGTTAGGTACGACCCCTTGACTTTCATAGTATTCTTTGTAAAATTCGTATTCTTTCTGTTTCTCATCAGTCCAATGTTGTCTGTCGTAATTTGGATGATGATAATGCCATAGGTAACTACGTCTGATTGCATGGTTGTAGTAGTCATGGAAATAGAGTCCAAACATCAGATTATTAAACGCCATAGATGCCTGTAGGCTATATAACGAATATGTTGGATAGGGATTATAGAATGTGCGGTAGTTGTTGACTGTGATTGTTTGTCGTTGTTGTCTGCGAGCACTTGCTGTTTGTCGGTTTGCTGTGGTTACTTTTCGTTTCAAGCTGCGGTTTTCTGCTTTTAGTTGCCGGACTTGTTTGCGGTTTTGTGCTGTAGTTGCACGTTGTTGGCTTCGTGTAGTAGATGCGTTTCGTGTTGCCGTTGTGTTGGTCGTTTTGGCACGATTCGTTGCGGTTTGTTTCTGGCGTGCGGTTGTGCTGGAACGAGTGGAAGTAGTGCTTGATGTACGACTTCCGCCATAACTACTTCCAGTGCTGCGTGTTGAGGTAGAAGTCCGTGGTTTTGTGTAAGTGCTTCGTGAACTGCTGCTGGTTCGTGAGCTGCTGGTTGTGCGTTTCGGTGCTGTGTAGCTTTTTGTACTTCGACTGTAGCTGCGGCTTGAACTACGGCTAAAGCTGCGACTAAAACTACGTCCTCCGAAACTACGACGACTTTCTACGTCTTCGGGTGCGTAAGCAAACAATAAAAGGATAATACCAAATATTGATAGTGCGCGCTTAATTGTTTTTCCAAAAGATTGTTGTTGGTCTTTTTCGTTCATCCTGAAATTCCTCCGGTGATTTAACGGGTTTGTAAAGTTCTACGATGCATAATTATAGTAAAATCTATAATTAATGGGACATTTCTGTAGTAGCACACTTTTAGTTTGCGTCTCAGCGGCACAAACTGGAAAGTTTGTGCTACAGCTTCTGTTGTCCGTTATGTTTCCGATGCAGGTTTATCAAAGTGTCCCAATAATTT
>VYFM01000651.1 GCA_009842375.1 Candidatus Poribacteria bacterium
CCTTGTTGTCTATCTTTAAATGTAAGACTTCAGCAATCTATCAACTTCACATAATTTAATCTCTATTTTTACTATTAAAAACAGGAATAAAATATGCTATAATATAGAGAATTACATAGTAAACCCAATTAGGATATATCCAAACTACCAACTGATAACCCAATTATTTCGTTAGGAAACACGTGAACACAATACAGCAAAAACTATATCCGAAACCCGGAATTGAAACAATTAAAGCATATCAGGGTGGAAAACCGATTGAAGAGGTAAAACGCGAACTCGGTATCTCTGATATTATCAAATTAGCATCCAATGAAAACCCGTTGGGTCCTTCACCGTTAGCGTTGCAAGCCATTCAGGAAAGTTCCAAACAAGTGCATTTCTATCCAGATGGAAATGCCTACTACCTCAAAGCAGATTTGGCAAAACATCTTGGGATTCCTGAAGACCATCTGATTTTGACAAATGGATCAAATGAGGTGCTTACACTTGTCGGTGATACCTACCTCAGTCCCGGGGACGAAGTTATTTATTCTGAAGGGGCATTTGTCGTCTACGGACTCGTCGCAAAAGTCACTGGAGCAACACCGGTTGTTGTACCTATGCAGAAAGATACACACCATCTGCCTTCAGTGGCAGCGGCAATTACCGACAAAACAAAGGTTGTTTTCATTGCGAATCCGAACAACCCGACAGGAACCATGGTAACAGCAACTGAAACAGCACATTTTATGGCTCAGGTTCCAGAAAATGTGTTAGTCATTTTTGACGAGGCGTATTATGAATACGTTACAAATCCGGATTACCCTCAGACACTGCCTTATGTGATGGAAGAACGGAACTTCATTATCACTCGCACCTTTTCCAAAATCTACGGTCTTGCGGGTTTACGCGTAGGTTATGGAATCGCACCACCTTCTGTAATCTCAATGATGAATCCTGTTCGTCAACCTTTCAATTGCAACGCAATAGGACAAGCAGCAGCACGGGCAGCACTCAGTGATACCGATTACGTCAAGAAAAGCCAAGAACTGAACGCAAAGGGCAAAACGTTCCTATACGATGCCTTTGACAAATTAGGTCTTCGATATATTAAAACTGAGGGCAATTTTATTATGGTGTTTGTCAATCAAACCGGTGCAGCTTTAGCAGATGAAATGATAAAGAAAGGGGTGATCGTTCGGGAAATGGCAAGCTACGGTTATCCAAATGCTATTCGGGTGACTATTGGCACACAGAAGGACAATGATCGTTTTATTGAAGTCCTTTCATCACTAACAAGAATAAGGTAGGATGTATCCTCAATTCATATTTCACATATTTCGATAGACCGGTAAAGGAAACAAATTCACTGGTAACTGAAAACTGACATCTGACAACTACTATAACTTATGAAAGAACTTATACAGATAGATAATCGGAAACCCACACGAACAATCCATGTTGGCGATGTCGCTATTGGTGGTGGTAATCCTATTTCCATTCAGACAATGACAACAACGTTGACACACGACGTTGATGCAACATTGGCACAAGTTGAACGGTGTGCTGAAGCAGGTGCACATATTGTTCGCGTTGCAGTACCAGAACAAAAAGACGCAAATGCACTCAAGACAATAGTCAAACGTTCCCCTGTACCAATTGTATCGGACATCCATTTCAACTATTCATTAGCGCTTGATGCTGTTGATGCAGGGGTTGCAAAGGTTCGTATCAATCCGGGGAACATCGGAAATGAGAAGCGGATTGCTCAGATATTATCCGCAGCAAAATCAGCAAACATCCCTATTCGTATCGGTGTTAACGAAGGTTCACTTGAAAAAGACCTATTAGAAAAATATCCCTCTCCCACAGCAGAGGCTCTGGTCGAAAGTGCAATGCGACATATTAATATCTGTGAAGAACATGACTTTACGGACATCGCAATCTCTGTCAAATCCAGCGACCCCATTCGCATGATTGAGGCAAACCGACTGCTTTCTGCGAAAGTTCGTTACCCGTTACACCTTGGTGTAACCGAAGCGGGTACACCACGACGCGCACATGTCAAATCTACACTCGGAATCGGAACGCTGTTGTTAGACGGTATTGGGGATACGCTTCGTATCTCCATCACAGGTGATCCTGTTGAAGAGGTGTTGACAGCGAAAGAACTCTTACGTGCACTCGGTATGGCTGAAGATATTTTAGACGTAATCTCTTGTCCGTTCTGTGGACGCGGTGACCCCGATGCAGACTACGAAAACATTGTTACTGCTGCAGAGGAACTGTTAGACAAAAACGGTATCAATATGCGCGTAGCAGTAATGGGTTGTGAAGTCAACGGTCCTGGTGAAACGCGCAATGCAAAATTGGGTATACATCTCGGAGGTAAAGAACTCGCAGTTCTAAAGGTAAATGGTGAACGTGTGCGTACCTTCCGAGGCAAGGATGAGGTTAACCCACAGTTTTTAGCAAATGCATTATTAGACGCAGCACAGCAAATGCAGTCTTTAGAGGAGTAAGTCTATTCGATAGATAGTTTAAATTAAATCCTGGTTCTATCATAAAGCAAATTCACCAGCATTTTCCCACCCAATCAGATATTTTGTATATGATATAAAATCCAATGCAAGGTATGCACGATGAAGACCTGTCGAAAACTAATAACCCTAATACTACTTACACTGACAGTCCAAATACCACAAAGTTTTGCACAAGGCAATACCGTAGGAGTCATCTACTTCTATCCTAATGACAGTGCACCGCAGGCAGGTATAAACGGCATATTAGACACAAAAATGAAAAACGCACAAGAGTTCTTCGCGGATGTCCTGGAACTTTACGGCTATGGCAGGAAAACTTTCGACTTGGCTACAGATGGGAACGGTAGTGTTGTTGTGAATCACGTTCAAGGAAACTTCAACGATGCGTATTACCATGAAAACACCTTCTCTAAAGTATTGTCGGAACTCTACGATAGTTTTGGCACATCAGACGATATCTATTTTATAGCTATGGATATTAGTCCGGAAGTGTTGGATGTTAATTTCCGAGGAACTGATGTTGAGGCATGTGGTATTGCCTCTGGTAATTGGGGGGCTACTCCTGCACACGGAGAGTGCTTTAATTTTGTTGTCATTGCCCATGAACTCGGACATGCTTTTGGTTTGGAGCACGACGCTACCAGTGGTGGTAACGTCGACTCTATGATCAATTCGCCCTGTGCCGCGGCGTGGTTAGATGTGCATCCATACTTCAACGGAGGTAATACGGATGCTGGTCCCACAACTATCAATATGCTTCCACCCCGACTCGCTCCAACAGAGGGAAATGTCCGATTTAGTTTTGAAGTAAGCGATCCTGATGGACTTTATCTCGTCCGGGTGTTCATATATGAACTGGATTCTGTCGTTTCATGTAAGCCATTAGATGGTGATGATGGCACAATTATTATTGACACATCTTATATACCACAATCCGATCCTTCAGCAAACCTTACCATTATGGACAAAAATGGGAATTATACTGAATATTTGTTTGATCTTGATACAGCAACTCTATTGAACAGCATAAATGTACACATTCCAGATCCGAATCTCGCTGCTATCATCCGGGAACAGGCTAATTTACAATCAGGCGCGCAGATTACAACACAAACGTTAGCAAGCTTAACATCGCTTGAACTTACAGATATAAACCGTCCAATCAATGATTTAACAGGAATTGAACATGCGTTGAACTTAGAAACACTTGTAATGCAAAATCAGAGGTCGATTACAGATTTCTCACCGATAAGTGCCCTAACCGAACTAAGAACATTAGAAATATCAAATAGCGGTTTCTCGAACCTTTCCATACTTTCGGGACTAACAAACCTTCAACATCTCAACCTTGCTGGTAATAATATCAGAGATGTATCTGGATTGTTGGTATTGACAAACCTGTTGACTTTAGACCTGAGAAACAATCAAATTAGAGATGTCAGTGCACTGGCAACATTGACAAACCTTGAACAGTTGTTAATTACGGGAAATCCGATTCCCAATCCATCGCTACCACCTACAATGCCACAACCGAACCCCAATCCTGGACAAGATAATGAACCTGCATCCGACCCGACACCTCCTATCACAGAAATACCTCCTACAGAAGTAAATCCTCCATCCGACGTACCGCCTACAAACACGGAAACACCTACCGACACCGACCCACTTACCAACTCAGATCCTACCTTTATTGATGGTAACAGTGCTGTCCGTTGGGTGCTGGAAAAATCACCAATCGGTACGAATGTTGGCAGTCCTATCTCTGCAACCGATATAGATAACGATACTTTGACCTATTATATATCTGGAAATAGGGATATATGGGCGTTTGAAATTGATAGCAATACGGGTCAACTAAAAA
>VYFM01000670.1 GCA_009842375.1 Candidatus Poribacteria bacterium
ATTTAGCATTTTCATCAAGTAGTGAATTACTTGCGGTAGGTAGTGAGAAGAAAATCCGACTATTTGGAATTGAGAATCAGTTAGTTATTAATGAAAAAGTAAATGGAGTAAAATCGGTACTTTTTTCACCAGACGACACCGTACTTATAACTGGTTTAAGAAACGGTGGAATTGAAATATGGGATGTTGAATCTGGAGAAAAACTTACCACGCTTGATGGACACTCAGAACCAGTAGAAACGTTGATATTTTCACCTGATGGTAAAACACTTGTCAGCACAGGACAAGATGGAACAATCCTTGTATGGGATTGGGATGAAGTGCTCAAGGATACAGATTGGGATTAAAAGGTGGAATCCAATCAATGCTCTGATTCCAACCACTTCTGAACCCGCTCCAACTTGTCAGCAGCGATATGTGCGACATTGGTATCTGTAGGAAAATTACCGTTTTCTACTTCCTGCTTATATTGACTGATTGCCTGTAAGGTGAGTTGGTTGTAATCCTGATAACGTTTGGCATGTTTGAATGGAGGACCAATCCCCAATATATCGTTTATCACAAGCACCTGACCATCACAATATCTACCCGCACCGATACCGATGGTTGGAATGTCAATCGTATCTGTAATGATTTGGCTAATCTCCTCAGTGATTTTTTCAAGCACGATGAGTTTTGCCCCCGCGTCTGCAAGTGCTGATGCGGTTTGAATGAGTTCCTTGGCTTTGGACACCGTTTTGCCATGTGTTGCTGCTTTAGTACCGTGTATCTGTGGGTTGTGTCCGATGTGTGCACAAACTTCTATTCCTTGCTCTGTGAGAGCAGTAATAATCGGTGCTTTTTCAGTGCCACCCTCCAGTTTTACCCCATCAGCACCATTGTCTAAGAAGAGATTTGCATTGACAACTGCTTGCTTTTCATTAAGGTCAGATGCATAGGGCATGTCAATGAGGAGATAAGCATTCATCACACCACGTCGGACTGCTTTAAGGTGATGAAGCATATCCGCCATCGTTACCTCCATCTCGCTTTTATATCCAAGGATATTCGTGCCAACACTATCCCCAACAAACACAATGTCAATACCCGCTTCGTCCTGCATACAGGCAGTGGGATAATCATAGCAGGTTAACACCGTGATAGGTTGCTCTTTATGTTTTTTATTGTAGAGATAGGTGATGTCTTTTTTCATTGTTTAGCCAATACCTCTGCGACAGTTTCTCCAATAGTTGTAAGGTCATCTGCCACTGCAATTCCAGCATCATTGAGAGACTTTATCTTATCTGCAGCTGTGCCTTTTCCACCAGATATGATTGCACCTGCATGTCCCATTCGTTTTCCCGGTGGTGCAGTTTGTCCTGCAATAAAACCTATAACGGGTTTCGTCATTTCGTTCTTGACATATAGCGCAGCCTTTTCCTCAGCAGTACCACCAATTTCTCCAATTAGGACAACGGCATGTGTGTCATCGTCTTCTTCAAAAAGTTTGAGAATATCAACGAAGTTTGTGCCTATCACAGGATCACCACCGATACCAACACAAGTGGATTGACCGATACTGAGTTGCTTGAGTTGATAGGCAGCTTCATAGGTAAGTGTTCCGCTTCGTGATACAATACCGACATTTCCAGGAGAATATGCGAACGCAGGCATCACACCGATTTTACATTCACCGGAGGTGATGATCCCTGGACAGTTCGGACCTATTAAACGAGTTTGCTTTTCATTAACATAGGCTTTTGCTTTTACCATATCAAGAACAGGTATATGTTCTGAGATACAGATTATAAGTTCTACACCAGCCTCAGCTGCTTCCATAATAGAGTCTGCAGCATTGAAGCGAGCAGGAACAAAAATTAGTGATGTATCTGCTCCCGTCTCAGCAACTCCATCTGCTACTGTATCAAATACTGGGATGCCATTAACATCTGTTCCTCCTCTACCGGGAACAGCACCAGCAACAATTTGCGTTCCGTATTCAACACACTGTTCTGTATGAAAACGTCCAGAACGACCTGTAATTCCTTGAACTATTACTTTTGTGTTTTTGTTTACGAGTATACTCATAGTCCTTATTCAATAACAAGATAACTTACGCTTTTGGCTTCCATTGTAATTGGAATTTCTACGTTGTAGTTTCTGTCTATTTTGTATTGCTTAGGTTTACCTTCTTTTTCACGAATATTGGCTGTTTCATTCAATCCCGTATAATAGAGTGATAATTTTAATATGGACTCCAGTTCTTTCTGAGTAGGGTTATAGAGCATTGCTAATGCACAAGGACTGATTTGCGGGTTAACATGGAGTATACAATCAATGGAACGACCATCTGGACGTCGCAAGTGGATTATATCAGACTCCAATATTTCACGATATTTTTTAAAGAAATCAACCCATTTTTTCACCACAACTCTTGTCTCTTCAGTGTCAAATAGTCGGGGACCGCGATAGCAGGCAATTACACCACTACCAAAGTTTTGTGCCAGATGCGATTCGTAATCATCCAGATGTTCACAAAGTGGTTCAAATGTTGCCGCTTGTCCTCCTCCGTGATACTCGACTAAAGGAACAAACATCCACCCCATACTCGGTGTCTTTTCATAAGTTCCATCATATATATTCTGTCGTGCAATGAGAATTTGCCTTTCGCGTGGCAAGCTGAAATTTGTTTCACGATAACCCATGCCACATTTGTTAGAACCATTTAGGTAATATCTATCAGGAGAATTGATGTAGATCCCACGTTTTCGACATTCGTGATAAAAATTCACGCACGCTTCCCACTGACGCAACTGTGAATCTTCTAATCCATTATGGTGTTTGTGTTTGGTTGATGCACAGACATCACCGTGATACGGACCATCAGTCTCTATGATATCCATTCCAGTTGCATCCATAAAATTCAGTACTCGCTTGGAATAGCCGTCACCCCAACTGCTTGCAAGACAAGCACTCTGTCCAAACCTACTTCCCGGCTTACCAGTCTCTGGATCAATACAGTTGAATTCTTCACCGACACCACGAGAAGCACACATCAACGTATAACCACCGAGTTGGATGCCTTTGTTGTGTGCATAATCCGCCAATTCCTTCATTGTTGCAATGTATTCTGGGTCTTCACTTTCTATATTGTAACCACTACCAAAGGTCATAATCACCATTTCAAATCCAACATCAGCACATTGATCGATTGCAAGACGGACAGCTTCTGGTTCGGCACTTCGTACGTGCATGAGGATTGGATTTTCAGTCACCTGTGGTGCAACAGTGCGAAACATCTTGCGTCGTGCAAGTCCTTTTCTCTCACGTTCATCACTGTCATGCAGTATCTCAAAAGTGCGGAAACTTGTGAAAGTCTCTCCCGGTTGAAGTAGCACACCCGGACCCAGTGGATAATGACTTGTCATCAACAGTGGCATCTGGTAACGATAATCCACCTGCGTTAGGTATTCTTCATCCGGTCCCCACTGTGTTGTTTCCATTCTACTAAAAGCATAATCGCTCTCAACATGTAGCCGATGCTTCTCCTGTTCGTTTACCGCAAGGATTTCACAGCTTAAAGTGTCCAATTCTATCTGTTTTTGACCCTCATTCTGAATAGAAATCCATTTTGATAAGACTGGTATTCCTTGGTATAGTTCATAATGCACACAAACTTGAAGGGAATCAATGGAGGGCGGTGGTGAGAACGCGACCGCCAGTGTTACACCCTCTGGTGGATATGGAGATGATGTTGTAGTGCGCCTTTTTTTCCACGGATAACGTATTTCAGGCTTACCGGTTGTCCATTCACGAAATTGAAATGCATTCTCGTCACTTGTCAAGTCTGCAATCCACTCATCGTCAAGATATGCATAGTCAGGTTGTTCTTTTAAGCCACCTACCTCATATACCTCTCCATCAATTGTAAGTATTGCCTCTGGTTTGATACCGCGTAGAAAACTTGTTTCGGTTATTTGATTGGTATAATCAACTGTCGCAAAATTCGGTGCGGTGACGAAAGTTCGCTGTATGAGTCCATTACCGAGAATAAGCTGATTATCCGTTTCTTGGACTGTAGCGGGTTGTGTGTTTGGTTGGACTAACCAATCATTTTGTTGTGATGTGTAGTGCATGTTGAGTTTTCTTTAATTTATTGTAAGTTTGGAATAAACTGATAAACAAATAACCGTAATCACATTATTCAACTTCCTCAAATTCTACTAAATCGCGCACAAAATCAAGGTATTACATATCAGTTTCTAATCAAAATCACTTTTTCAAATTCGCCCACTTCGTTGTGAGTTTCCCATGTGCTTCAACAGCAGCAAATTCTTCAAAATAGTTCAGCAAATTTTCCATGAAAAGTTTTGCCATGTTCTTCGTATTGTCATCGTTACCTACGATA
>VYFM01000262.1 GCA_009842375.1 Candidatus Poribacteria bacterium
ACCTACAATATCAACATTCCTCATTACCTGTAGTATAATAGCATTACTGTTAACTTTACCTGTATTGCATGTTTCCGCCGATTCACATGCCAAAGGGGGAACATTTATCTTCGGAAGAGGTGGTGACTCAGTTGGTTTAGATCCTGCACTTGAAGAGGATGGAGAATCCTTCAAAGTTTGTGATAACATTTATGATACACTCGTTCATTACAAAGATGGTAGCACAGAAATTGAACCGGGACTTGCAACAAGTTGGGAAAGTTCTGAAGATGGATTGAGTTGGACATTTAACCTTAGAAAAGGTGTGTCATTTCATGATGGAACACCATTCAACGCGGAAGCAGTGCTATTTTCTCTCAACCGACAGCATGTCAAATCACATCCTTTCCATGACGTTGGTGGATCTTATGTTTATTGGGTTGCTACAGGATTAGCAGAAATTGTAGATACTATAACAGCAATAGACGAATATACTGTCCAGATCAAACTCAACACTGCTTATGCTCCATTCATCTACACGATAGCAATAACACCTTTCTCTATTGTTAGTCCAACAGCAGTGAAAGAATATAAAGACAAGTATTCCAGCAATCCTGTTGGCACTGGTGCATTCAAGTTTGTGCGTTGGGATCGGAAAGATAAAATCGTCCTTGAAGCAAATGAGAACTATTGGGGTGGAAGACCAAAGTTGGACAGAGTAATATTCCGTTCTATTCCTGACAATTCTGTTCGGTTGATTGAACTACAGCAGGGAAATCTTCATGCTATGGAGTTCCCAAATCCCGATGATTTAGAACAGATTAACAAGGATGAGAATATTGAGCTGTTATCTCAACCTGGTATGAGTATCGGTTATTTAGCAATGAATATGGATAAATCTCCATTCGATAATCATAAAGTTAGACTTGCGATAAACCATGCAATTAATAAATCTACCATTATTGAACATCTCTATCAAGGTCTCGGAATTCCTGCAAAGAATCCAATTCCCCCAACTATGTGGAGTTATGATGACTCAATTGAGGGGTACGAATACAATCCTAAATTAGCTAAGCAACTACTCACAGAAGCCGGATATCCTGATGGATTTGAAACTACGCTCTGGGCATTACCAGTTCCACGTCCTTACATTCCAGACGGTCGTGCACTTGCAGAAGTGCTTCAATCTGAACTACGCAATATTGGGATAAAAACGAAAATTGTGACTTATGATTGGGGTACATATCTTGAAAAGACCAAGAATGGTGAACACGATATTGCTATGTTAGGTTGGAGTGCTGACCTTGGTGATCCTGATAACTTTTTCTACTTTCTATTAAGTAAAACTTCTGCTGAAAAACCAGCAGGGAATATCGCCTTTTATCGTAGCGATGCCATGCAGGATATCTTGGAAAAGGCAAGAGCAACTACTGATAAAAATATGCGGACATCCCTCTACAAAGAAGCACAACAGATCTTCCATAAGGATGTGCCATGGGTACCTATGGCACATGCGAAACAGATTCTTGTCGTGAACAAACAGGTAAAGAATCTCACCCTAAATCCATTGAATTGGAAATACTTCCGCAATGTAACACTTGAAAGGTAAATTACATGAAGAAATTAAGTATTATAGCAATCATTTTTCTGTTATTAACCATAATTCCAACATTAATCAATGCCGATAACCACACTGTTAATGCTGATCTAAACAATGATGGTGTTGTAAATGTAAAAGATTTAGTTATAGTTGCTATGCATATTGGAGAAACACCTGATGCGACACAAACACCAAATCCTGATGTCAACAATGACGGTGTTATAAATATATTAGATCTTGTTCTTGTCGCAACAAAGTTAACTGCATTGGATCAAACCTTAACAGCCAATACATTTGTATTTGGACGTGGTGGAGATTCTGTCACGCTTGACCCATCACGGATGCTTGATGGGGAATCAGCGAAAGTGTGTGATATGATATATGATACCCTTGTCCAATACCGAGGTGCCACGACTGACATTGAACCTGCTTTAGCAGAAACTTGGCATAGTTCTGCTGATGGACTGACGTGGACTTTCATCTTACGAAATGACGTGCAATTCCATGACGAGACACCTTTCAACGCAGATGCGGTTGTCTTTTCACTAAGTCGTCCTAATGCTTTAGCTCGTAGTTTTTATGAAGAATTTATCAGTCAAATTACCGCGATAGATGTTTATACGGTTCAGATTGAACTCAGAACACCGTATGCCCCTTTTCTCAGCACAATGGCTTCATCAGAAAATGCTATTGTAAGTCCCGCAGCGGTTGCATACTTTGGTGATAATTTTGGGGATAATCCTGTAGGAACAGGACCATTTAAGTTTGTTCAATGGGATAGGAGTGATCAAATTGTTCTCAAAGCAAACGACACACATTGGTCAGGAAGACCAGCAATAGACAGACTTGTTTTCCGATCTATTCCTGATAATTCTGAACGATTTATGGAACTCCAAAACGGTAATCTTCATGCAATGGAATTTCCAAATCCTGATGTACTGGATTTGATTCGCACCGATGCGAGTCTTGAACTGTTAATGCAGCCGAGTTTGAATGTCGGTTATCTGGCAATGAATACGGAAAAACCACCATTTGATAATCTGAAAGTGCGCCTTGCCATTAACCACGCTATCAATAAAGCGGAGATTATTGAAAGGCTATATCAAGGCACAGGTATCCCTGCGAAAAGTCCAATTCCTCCAACATTATGGAGCTATGATGATTCGATTGAAGATTACGAATATAATCCTGAACTTGCCAAACAACTTTTGGCAGAAGCGGGATTTCCCAACGGATTTGAAACAACCCTCTGGGCATTACCTGTCCCCCGTCCGTATATTCCTAATGGACAGGCTTTTGCAGAGGAATTGCAATCTGATTTACTAAACGTTGGAATTAATGCAAACATTGTCTCTTATGATTGGCGTACATATCTTGAAAAAACTGAAGTTGGTGAACATGACATGGCAATGCTTGGGTGGATCGCTGGTGGTGATCCAGATAGTTTCTTTTACTACCTATTGAGCAAAACTACTGCTGAGAAACCTGCACTTAATATAGCGTTCTATAAAAGTGATGAGATGCATGATGTATTAGTTCGTGCAAGAATGAGTACGAATAGAGATGAACGTATTGAACTTTATCAGCAAGCGCAAGCGATTTTTCATAGAGATGTACCGTGGGTGCCTTTAGTCCATTCACAAAGATTGTTGGTAATTGATAAATACGTACATAATATCAATCTGGCTCCAGTGGGATGGAAGTATCTGCGGAGAGTTTCATTAGAATCTCAGTAAACGAGGCAAACAAGTTAGGTATTAATTGTTGGAGGTATATGCAAGACCACGATTTTCGCATAGGAATTACCCGTGACTTCTTAAAACCGGATGGAAGTTCAGACTTAGATAACATTGCTGGACCACTGTTTGATAAAGCAGAATTGTCTTGGGAATACATTCCTGAACATTCATCAACTCTCAATGCTACTGAGATAAGAGATTACGATGCACTCTTAGTGTTAGGAGCAGGAATCAACGCCGATACATTCGCTAATAACAACAGATTGGTCGTTATCGCACGGTTCGGTGTGGGATATGATAAAGTAGATGTACAAGCCTGCACAGAAAACGGTGTTCTTTTGACAATTGCTCCAGACGGTGTACGTAGACCTGTGGCAACATCCATTCTTACTTTCGTATTATCCTTGAGCCATCAATTGTTGATTAAAGACAGACTTATCCGGACCGGTAAATGGGAAGACACAAAAGACTATATGGGAATGGGATTGGTTGGAAAAACGCTTGGGCTTGTAGGTATGGGTAATATTGGTAAAGAGACATTTAAACTCGCAAAACCATTCGGCATGCGTCATATAACCTACGATCCCTATGTTAATCCAACTGATGCTGCAGAAGTTGATGCAGAAATAGTCGATTTGGATACCTTGATGAGAAATGCAGATTTTGTCTGTGTTTGTTGTCCATTGAGTGAGGAGACAAAAGGTCTCATTGATGAAAGATGTATCAGTCTTATGAAACCAACCGCATATTTGATAAACACTGCACGCGGTCCTATTGTTGACCAAAAGGCACTCACTGATGCATTACAGAACAGACGTATTCAAGGTGCTGGTCTTGATGTATTTGAGAAGGAGCCAATTGATGATGACGATCCATTATTAAGTCTGGACAATGTTATTCTAACACCTCACAGTATCTGTTGGACTGATGAGTGTTTTGAAGGTAATGGAAGGAGTGCGTGTGAAAGTATCATTAGTGTTGCCTCTGGGAAATTACCGAAGTGGATTGTTAACAGAGAGGTTATTGATAGTTCAAAACTTAAACAAAAATTAATACAAAGATTATAAAT
>VYFM01000595.1 GCA_009842375.1 Candidatus Poribacteria bacterium
TTTGTATACTACCCACATATTGATATATGAATTAGTAAGGAGAGATAATGGCAACACAACTCGCAGCACAGTTATATACACTCAGAGAATTCACCAAAACAGAAGACGATATAGCAAAAACAATGAATAAGGTCAGACAACTTGGATATGAAGCTGTCCAATGTTCCGCACTCGGACCGATTGAACCTGAAGCACTCAAAAAGATTGTTGATAATGAAGGAATAACAATATGTGCTACACACACAAGTTATACACGAATGCGCGACGAACCACAAGCAGTTATTGATGAGCATAATTTATGGGGATGTAAACATGCTGCTATTGGTGGTCTTCCTGGTGAATACCGCACAAAAGAAGGATATGCTAAATTTGCACAGGAAGCCTCTGAGGTCGGTGCAAGACTTGCTGAAGGCGGTCTGATTTTCTCATATCATAATCATAGTTTTGAATTAGAAAAATTTGATGGACGCACTGGGTTGCAAATACTATATGAGGAGAGTGATCCAAAACATTTCAATAGTGAAATTGATACCTATTGGATACAGCATGGTGGAGGGGACCCTGCCGAATGGATACGCAATTTAAAAGGACGCGCCCATATTGTACATCTCAAAGATATGGTTGTCGTTGGGAATTCACAACGATATGCTGAGGTTGGTGAAGGTAATCTCAATTGGTCAGCAATCATGGATGCCTGTGAATACGCAGAAGTGGAATGGTATATTGTTGAACAAGATTCATGTTACGAACGCGACCCGTTTGACAGCTTAGAGATAAGTTTAAAAAACCTTCAAGGAATGGGTCTTACTTAGAAATAACATCTAATTAGAATACAATTGGCAGAACACAATAACAGTGTGGTGTTCTGCCATATCTCTGATGGTGCTGAATAAAATGTATCACACTAATTTTCTTGACTTTTCCGCTAAATTGTGATACTATAATTGGGTAATTTGTATTAAAACGGGGCGTGGCGCAGCCCGGAAGCGCGCTTGAATGGGGTTCAAGAGGTCGCTGGTTCAAATCCAGTCGCCCCGATGTTTTGTTTGAATCGTGTATATTTAATACGTATATTGTTAAAAATTAATGGTTATTTCATTGTGATAAAAGGCAGTTGTAGTAGTGGATAAGTCGTGTATCAATGTAGGCATTTTAGGTTGGGGAACAGTAGGCACAGGTGTATCCAAAATATTGGTTAACCAAAACAGTCTAATTTCCAAAAATAGTTATGTCCAATTAAGCCTGAAAAAAATAGTAAAACGCACACTACCCGCTACGCGTGTAGGTATAGAACTTCCTACTGACTGTCTTACAAATGATCCTAATCATGTTGTAGATAATCCTGAGATTGATATTGTTGTAGAACTTATCGGTGGTGTATCGGAGGCATATTCGCTAATCTCACGAGCAATCCGAAATGGAAAGCATGTGGTGACTGCGAACAAGGCTCTATTAGCAGAACATGGCAGTGAACTATTCCAACTTGCACAAAAGCATAAAGTAAGCCTTAATTTTGAAGCCAGCACGGCTGGTGGTATTCCTATCATTAAAACATTACAGGAAAGTTTTACCGCAAATCAAATTCAGTCAATTTACGGTATTGTAAATGGAACATGCAACTACATGTTGACCGAAATGCATGAACGTGGTGTTGATTTTGCAGATATACTCTCGGATGCACAAGAAAAAGGTTATGCTGAAGCTGACCCAACACTGGATGTTGAAGGAATTGATGCAGCTCAGAAACTAACACTACTTATAGCACTTGCCTACGGGGTTAATATTCCTGTTAACCAATTCCATGTTGAAGGTATTACTGATATTTCACAAAAGGAAATACAATATGCTCGTGAACTCGGTTATGTTATCAAACTGCTCGCAATCGCAAAATTAACCGATGATAACCGAGTAGAAGCAAGAGTACATCCAACACTTCTACCGGAACGGAGTTTATTAGCAAATGTTGGTGGGGCGTATAATGCCGTATGTGTAGTAGGTTCTGCTGTAGGTCCTACCCTTTTTTATGGGCAAGGAGCAGGTGAAATGCCTACCGCAAGTGCCGTAGTCGCAGATATTATTGATGCTGCAAAATCTATTCAACGTGGTGTAAGTTCACCAATTTCACACGCTTGGTTAGAGAACTCGCAAACCGCTAATTCTGTTTGTCCAATTGATGATATAGAAACGCGATATTATATACGGTTTGTTGTAATTGATCGTCCAGGTGTATTAGCAAGTATCGGCAGCATTTTAGGCAACTGCAATATCAGTATATCCTCTGTCATCCAGAAAGAACCTCACTGCACTGAAACTGTCTCGCTTATGATGTTAACTCACAAAGCGAAAGAAAAAAATATGAAATCTGCTCTTGAACAGATTTATACACTTGAAGTTGTCAAAGGTGATGCGAAACTCATAAGAATTGAAGAAGAGGCAGCATTTTAAGACAGATTGTCAAAAAAATGAAAGACACGTTGATCTTTGACGTAAGAAATATCAAAGACTGGGACTTTAATGAATATGAAGTTGAAATCCCACCCTCGCGAATTGAACTTGAAATAGAAGATGTAAAATACATAGATCAAGTTCGTGGTTCCGTTCATCTACTACGTCATGGAGATAACGATGTATATGTCAAAGCCAATGTATCCACAGAAATTGAGATGCAATGTGGTAAATGTCTTGAGATGTTTATAAGCGACATTGCAGCCACTTTTGAGGTGCAATTCACACCAAATAGTGGCACTGAAAAGGAACAAACTGAAGATATTGATGAAGGTGAACGCTACTATGACGGAGAAACTTTTGACATATCAGAAGACACACGACGTGCCTTAGTAATTCAGATACCAGTTTGGCCTCTCTGTTCACAAATGTGTGAAGGATTGTGTCAGAATTGTGGTACAAATCTGAATGATGAGATGTGTTCATGTGAAGATACAGAAGATACTGAACGTAATGTTTCAGATATCTCTTCACCTTTTGCAGATTTGTCCCAAATGATAGAGGCAGCAAAGTTGGAAAATCAGAATAAAACAAATAACAGCAAGGAGAGATTTTCAAAAAATGGCTCATCCAAAACGTAAAACATCAAAATCTAAAAAGCGAATGCGACGTAGTCATCATGCCCTTCAGAGTCAAGTTGTAACAGATTGCTCCTATTGCGGAGAAATGATGGTTTCACATCGTGTCTGTACATTTTGTGGACATTATAAAGGAAGGTCAGTTCTTAGGTCTACCGAGGAACAAACTTAGGTAAGCTACCTGTTAACATCTGCTCGTATAATTGTTCACCATCAATATTTAATGTCGGTGATAAAATTAATACGGTAAAAAAGGACTTTTCAGTATGAAACGAAATGCAGCAATTACAGGCACGGGTTCATACCTACCTGAAACCGTTTTATCTAATTTTGACCTTGAAAAGATGGTGGATACCAGTGATGAATGGATTCGCCAACGCACTGGCATAGTGGAGAGGAGAATAGCAGAAGACGATGTCGCAACTTCTGATCTTAGTGTCCAAGCTGCGCGTTTAGCAATAAAAAGAGCTCAAATTGACCCACTTGACATTGAAATGATTCTCGTGGCTACGGTAACACCCGACACATTTTTTCCATCAACAGCATGTTATGTTCAAAAAGGATTAGGAGCAAAAAACGCTTCTGCGATGGATATATCAGCCGCATGTGCTGGATTCTTATACGGACTTGATTTAGCAAACGGTCTGATTTGCTCAGGTCAATATAACACTATTCTTGTCGTCGGTGGTGAAGTTTTTAACAATATCGTTGATTGGAAAGATAGAAACACATGTGTTTTATTCGGTGATGGTGCAGGAGCAGCCATTGTTCAAGCAACTGAAGAACAAAATGGAATCCTGGCATCTTACATCGGTTCTGATGGGGATTATGCAGATATCAATCTTCTTGGAATCCCAGCAGGTGGATCAAGAATGCCAGTGACCTCAGAGGCAATCGACCAAAATCTAAATAAGATACAGATGAATGGACGTGAAGTTTTTAAATTAGGTGTCCGGCTAATGCCAGAAGCAGCAGAACGCACACTAAAAAAAGCAAACGTTAACGTTGATGACGTTGATTTGTTAATACCACACCAAGCAAACTTACGTATTATTGAAGCAGTAGGACATAGACTCGGTGTGCCACGTGAAAAGGTGTATGTCAACGTTGACAAATACGGAAATACATCTGCAGCAACTGTTATCATCGCATTAGACGAAGCTATACAAGAAGGAAGGGCAAAACCTGGTGATCTTATACTCCTTGTCACCTTTGGTGCAGGATTGACATGGGGTAGTACCCTTATCCGTTTGTAGTGGATGTTGATTAATATTGTCTTTATCGTACAT
>VYFM01000245.1 GCA_009842375.1 Candidatus Poribacteria bacterium
CTACAATTAGTATTAAAAAACAAAGGAGAAATTGAAAGTAAAGAAGATTGGACTAAACAAGTATTGACAACTCCAATTTATCAGCACACAAGAGTAGTAACTCGATTTTTGATCTTCTGTGCATCTGATAACACTGTTCCAGACAATAGAAAAAAAGGTTTGTTAAAAAGAGGTAGAGTAGGAATTGACCCTTTATTAACCTATAATAAGTGGAAGGATAAAGCATACTTTACAGTTGAGCATGTTGCTCCTAAGTCTAACAATGGAGATTGGAAAGAGGATATATACACTGATTCCAAAATTATCAATACACTCGGTAATCTTATTTTGTTACCAAAGAAAGAAAATGAAATTCTTGGTAATAGAAGATGGGAACACAAAAGATTGATGTATTGCCTACTTTCATCAAAAACTGAGGATGAATTCAATTCTTTGCTGACACAATCAGGAAGTGTAGGACTTACTATTAGTAAAAGAGCAAATGAAGTGATAAACAATGCTAAATACCTCAGTCTTTGTAAGAGTATCGCACTATACGATAAAGATTGGTCGCTTTGCATTATTGAAAAGCGTACAAGGTGTTTAGCAGAACTTGCGTGGGATCGCATAGAAAAATGGCTATTTTCCGATTCTTAAAACCTATCCAATCAACATCATCCCACCAAAAAACTCTCCTTGACAAACCTTCCCCCGTCAAGTATAATCAATAAAATTCCGTTAGGAAAACCCAATGCAACCCAAAGTCACCGTTCTCGGCAGTGCAAATATTGACCTCGTTATACGTGCCAAAAGGATGCCTAACAAAGGTGAAACACTCATCGGAGGCGCGTTTGATATCTTCACTGGTGGCAAAGGTTTCAATCAGGCAACAGCTGCCGCACGGTTAGGTGCAGATGTAACATTCATTGGTAGAATAGGGGATGACGTATTTGGTGAAATGCTTCGGTCTGCAATGGATGCAGAGAATATTGACACACGATTTGTCAAAACCGATGCTGAAAGCGGTACTGGCATTGCCACGATTGTTGTTGAACCTGACGGTGACAATAGTATAATCGTTGTACCTCGCGCTAATATGTGTATTACTCCGAAGGATATAGACACTGCTGAAGATAGCATTGCAAATGCAGATGTCCTGCTGCTACAATTAGAGACACCGATAGATTCATCGCAACGTGCTGCTGAGATAGCAAGAGATAACGGGACAATTGTGATGCTTGATCCAGCACCAGCACGTTCGCTACCAGATAGTTTTTTAGATAAGATTGATATATTGACACCAAACACATCCGAGGCTACAGTATTATCGGGACATGAGATAAATACTGCTGAAAGGAGAACTGTAGCTGCAAAAGCACTGCAAAAACAGATTGCACAAGATGGATTATCAACTGTTGTGCTAACACTTGGAGAACAAGGTGTCTTGTTATGTACACCAAGTGAAACCACACATATTCCTGCAATTTCTGTTGAAGCAGTAGACACAACAGGTGCTGGAGATGCCTTCAGTGGTGCACTTGCGACTGCACTTGCAAAAGGAAACAATATAATTGAATCAGTCAAGTTTGCAATTGCTGCAGGTGCAGCTGCCGTCACAGTCCTCGGAGCAACTCCATCAATGCCGACAAACGAAAAAATTGAATCAATTGTATAGATAGAACAACATAATCCTACTAATATATGCACAGATTAGAAGGAGATAAGAAATGAAAAGACTAACAACCGTACTACTACTTTCTCTCTCATTATTCACTATTGCATTTTCCACCTTTGCCCAAGAAAAATGGGAAATGGACATGCAAAAAGATTTTTCTAAAGCGTTGAAAGCAGATAAGAATGCCGCGCAAAAACATCGTGAACTCATAGTTGATTGGCGGAAAAAAGGACATCTTGCCGAACTTACACAACTATATGAGAGAGTCAGTGAAAGCCATCCAGATGATGCTGCGCTAATATATGGACTGGGATATGCTTATGCTTTGACTGATGTGAAAATCGATCCGGATGCAGAAACTAAGGCAATCACCCAATATGAAACTGCACTTGAACTTGATCCATCCATGTTTTGGGCACATTTCGGTCTCGGTGCAATGTATCAGAAACAGGAAAAATACGATCAAGCACTCACCAAATTTAAGACAAGTCTCACACTCAATCCAAAATACTATCCTGCACACTATTATATCGGTGAAATTCATCTCAAACAGGGTAACCACACTGAAGCTATCACTTCTTTCGAATCTGCACAAACCCTCAATCCGAAGTGGGAATATCCAGTTTATGGTATAGGTCTGGTATATTTTGACCAAGGTGATTTGAATAGAGCCAGAGAGACATTTGAACGTGCGATTCAGAACAATCGTAAATTCGGTCCTGCCTATATAAAACTGGGTCAAGTGTTGGCGTATGAAAACTTTTTTGATGAAGCACTTCAAGAATACCAAAAAGCCGCTCAATATCAACCTTACACAGCAACTGATGTATATGACTTAGCGGTAATATTTGCTGAAAAAGGCAATATGGATGGAGCGATTCAGTTGTATCAACGCACACTCCAAATTGATCCAACCCATGCCTACGCACATTTTGCAGTTGCAGATATTCTCTATGAACAAGGTGATGTGAAAACAGCAGTTATACATTATAAGAGGGCAATAGACAGTGATCCTACGCTCAAAGACAGCATTTATCAACCATTGGAATCATACTTTGCAGGTATTATGAGTGCTGATGACGCACGTGCACATTTGGATAAAGCGATACTAATTCTACCAAACGACCCAAGAAACTACTTCTATATGGGTAAACTGGAGTTAGACACCAGTAATCTTGATAAAGCAATTGAAAATTATAAGAAAACACTTGAGATTGTGAATGCAGAACCGAGTTACCTTGACATGGAACTCCTACAAGGTAACTTTGAAGATTCCCATATTCATTTAGGTGACCTTTATCGTCGTAAAGGGGATTTAGAAGAGGCTGCAATCCATTATCGTCGCGCCCTTGAGTTGAATCCTGCTATATCAACTCGTTTCATAGATCAGGGAAAAACGGAGTTCGAATCTGGGAACTATAAAGATGCGATAGAGCCATTAAATATTCACCACATTCTATATCCCGATGAGATTGTAGTTACTGATTTGTTAGGTCAATCTTATGAAGGGATTGATGATATAGATAATGCACTTTTATTTTACAATAAAACCTTGCAGTTAGACACCACTCGATCTGATATTCTGTACAAGATGGTTCATATCTACAACGAATTAGGTTCACATCAAGAATCACTGGAAGCATTGAAGAAGATTATTGCACTTGATCCCAAGGATGCAAATGCCCATTATATGTCAGCTAAGTCCTATCTGGCATTAGAACAAGACGATTCTGCGTTATCTGCCTTTCTGGAAACCATACGACTTAAACCTGACAACGTTGATGCACAATATCAAGCAGGTTTGCTCTACGAAAAAAGAGGCGATATTGATAACGCAATTGTGCAATATGAAAAGACGACAGAGTTAGATCCTGAAAATGCGAAACCATTCTTCCAACTGGGTGGAATCTATCAAGTGCGTGAAGACGAGGATAACATGATCCGTTTCTATCAACCTGCCCTGGAACTGGAACCGAATCATCCAAATATCCACCATACACTTGCATCTATTTTTGACAAACGGAGCAAGAGTGCCCCCGAAGAAGACTATGATGAAAATATCAAAAACGCATTTCATCATTATGCATTAGCAAACGAACATGATCCTATTCATTTTGAGTGGCACTATCAATACGCAAGGTTGTTAGACACTCATGCAGCAACACTTGAAAACTACAATACTCCTGCTGATAAGGCTGTCACTGAGTATACCAAGACAATTGAACTCAATCCGGGATTTGTTGATGCATATTTCTATCGTGGTATGATTACAAATAGATATAAACATATCAAAGGCAAGTTATATCGTAGTTCGCAGATAATGGGAGATTTTCAGCAAGTTGTTGAATTAGATCCAAAAAATGTGGAAGCACATTTCCACATTGGAGTTCTTCAAATATATACAGAGAAATTTGAACAAGCAGAAAACACCTTCAAAAAAGTAATTCGATTGAATCCCAAATATAAAGGTGTCCACATTCAACTTGGCAAACTTGCAGAACGTAATCAGGAATGGAAAGAGGCAATCCAATTCTATGAAAAAGAACTTACTATTGATGATAAAGCAGTTGTAGCGTATCAACGTCTTGGTGATCTTTATTATAATTCTGAGTTGCAATATAACAAAGCAAAGACCATGTTGGAAATTGCACTTGACTTGAACGACAAGCATGTGAATACAATAATTGTCTATGCGAATGTGTTATATAGTAT
>VYFM01000108.1 GCA_009842375.1 Candidatus Poribacteria bacterium
CTCTTTGGGCGGAGTGTGCTTGCGAAGTCCGAAACAAATCATTTCATCGACTTCAAATGTCGGACTTCGCAAGCTCACTCTGACCTACGTATTACTGACTCATGCTGTAACTTCTTCATTCGCGCGTTTGACAAGTGCATTCATATATGCGATTGTATATGCTGTTCCTACACGATGGTCACCTGCCATGCTTGGAATATGGTCAGGAATCATAACACCATTGAAGTTTACTTCACGAAGGGCTTTTGCCACGTGATACATATCTTGATATCCGTTGTCAACGAAGGTCTCAACAAAATGTGGTAGCGGTTTATCCACATTGCGGAAATGCACCTTGAAAATCTTATCACGTTCACCAAAGTAGCGGATAGACTCAATGACATCTTTACCCATTAAATCTCCACCCTCAAGCCAGCAGCCAACACAGAAACACATTCCAACATTTGGACTGTCTGCGATTTCAAGTGCCCGTTTGTAGCCATCAAAACTGCTAAAGATACACCTTGGGATTCCAGCAAGGTCTATCGCAGGAGGATCGTCAGGATGGATACCAATCATCACTCCTGCTTCCTCAGCAACCGGTGCAGCTTGTTTAATGAAATAGGTATAATTATCCCAGATCTCTTCTTCGCTATATTCGCGTCCGTGAGAGAGTGGCATCGGGTATTTATTCCCACCCCAATGTCCCTCTTTTGCAGTCTTAAGATTGAATGCCCGCGCACTTGCACCACCACGGGTTGTTTCACGTTCCGTGCTCCAGATTCCATTACCCATGTGGGCATAAGTCGTATAAGGGATTCCGGCTCTACCAAGATCGCGGATATATTGCTTATACTGTTCAACCTTTGCATCTCGATTTTCTAAGTTTAGTACAATTCCATCTTGATTGTGAACATCGCTGTTTCCAAAACCATAGATTTTTAATCCAGCATTTTCGAAAATCTCACGACGGCTCATGAAGTAGTCGTAATTAGCGTTTGCACCATTTGTCCAGAGAACAACATAGTCTACATCCATCTGTTTCGCAAACTGAAGGTCTGCCTCGCTGGGTTCAGGTGACATCTGTGCAGTAACTTTCATACCGGGTGCAATATTATCCAGTGGATTAGTACATGCCATTATATACCTCCGTCTTCATAAAGTTAAGGTTGTGTTGGTTAACTTCAGGGCACAATTTCGATTATAACTTACTCGTCATCTAATGCTTCTTCTTTATGTTTATATAGTTCAGCAGTCAATTCCTTGACAACATCAGCATATTCAGGATCATCATAGACGCTACACATCTCATTCGGATCTTTTTCCAGATCAAATAGTTCCCATTCTGGTTCTGTTGGTTGGTCAACGGATCCAGATGTTCCAAGTGGTTCTCCGTAATAATAGATAAGTTTGTAGCGGTGTGTCCGTATACCGTAGTGTGCGGGAACATGGTGATGTGATAGGTGCATCCAGTAACGGTAATACATTGATTCTCGCCAATCATCTGGTGTTTCACCCTCGAAAATTGGGCGTAAACTTGTCCCTTGCATATCGTCAGGTATTGGTATTCCTGCGTAATCAAGCCATGTTTCAGCAAAGTCTATATTCAGTGACATCGCGTGTGTAGAACTTCCTGCCCCAATTGCCCGTGGATAACGGACAATAAACGGCATACGTAATGATTCTTCATACATAAAACGTTTGTCATACCAACCGTGGTCTCCTAAGAAAAAGCCTTGGTCAGAAGTATAAATCACCATTGTATCATCAGAGATTCCATCTTCATCAAGATAATCAAGCATTCTACCAACATTGTTATCAATTGATGCCACACATCTCAGATATTCCTTTATATACCTTTGATATTGCCAGTTTGCCAATTCTTCTTCGGATAAATCTTCAGGAGGAGGACCGAATTTTTCTATTTTTAGATCTCGTTCGTTCATATGTCCGAAGACCCGCATCTTTGCATTTTTTGCGGCATTTGACCGATTGGCATAGTCATCAAAGAAGTTATCGGGCATAGGAACATCTTCGTCCGCATACATGTGGTGGAGTTTTTCGTCTGAATCCCAAGGACGATGCGGTGCTTTGTGATGACACATCAGGAAAAATGGTTTGTCTCTGTCCCTATTTTGAAGCCAATCCAACGAAAAATCTGTGATGATGTCAGTTGTATAGCCTTCGTGTTGAGATCTTCCACTTTCCTCAATCATGACCGGATCATGATACGCCCCTTGACCGGGAAGCACGTTCCAATAATCAAATCCTGTTGGATCAGCATTTCCACCGTGTCCAAGATGCCATTTTCCTATCATTGCTGTCTGATATCCGTCCGACTGTAGCATTTTGGCAACATTCCGTTTTCGCCCATCAAGCGGATCGCTTAATGTCTTTACACCGTTGAGATGACTATGTAATCCAGTCAATATGTTTGCACGACTCGGTGTGCAGATTGAGTTGACACAGAAACAGTTTTGGAAAATCATCCCACCATCTGCAATTCGGTCAAGATGTGGCGTTTCGTTGATACGACTTCCGTAGCAGCTCATTGCATGAGATGCATGGTCGTCTGACATTATAAAAAGAATATTTGGTCTACTCAATTGTGTCTCCTTCATATAAACGTATTCGAACGTGGTATTTGATGATTGCACTGACTCAGGTGATACTTCATATCATATATGTTTCTGCATTTGTAGTCAATGATTTTATCTTCTCCTTCGGTGTCAAAACCTCGTGCTTTAGCACGGGGATGTAGACAGGGTGTGTAAAGTTTTGGCAACAGGTTATCCCACGTTCTGACATATCGTAGGGGCGAGGTTTCCGCGCCCTTGTGGGAACACATCCTATCCATCAATCAGTAGTGACTGGATAGAGATGTAGTAAGGATGTGGTAATCGGGCGGGGTTTCCGCGCCCCTACGCAATAGTGTCAAAAACTTTACACACCCATTGATTAGGAATAAATTTGACTTTTTTGGTAATATATAATATAATTATAGTTACCTAAATTGGTTAGGTATAGAAAGGATGGACGCAGATGCAGTTATCCGCTAAGTTGAAATATGCAGTTTGTGCAATGTTGGAACTTGGTTTACAATATCACAATCAATTTATTTCAGTTACTGTGTTGGCAGAAAAACGCAGTATTCCTGGACCATTTTTGGAGAAACTTCTATTGCAACTGAAGAGTGCTGGTTTAACAACGAGTCGCCGAGGACCTGATGGTGGGTATAGTCTTGCCCTTCCTCCAGATCAAATAAGGATAGGGGATATATTCACAGCAGTAGAAGGTCCAGTTAATTTCACAGAAGGTTTTGAATTACAGGAATCATCTGAAATAGGTGAATTTTTTGCTGAGATTGAGACAGAGATTAGGGATGTTTTGAATACAAAAACCTTACATGAGCTCTGTTGTCATGCACGTAAGATTAATCAATTATCAACACCTACACATCCACATCCGTATTCTATATGAAACTCGCTAAGAATCTGACAAAACTCATCGGAAATACACCGATGGTTCGACTAAATGCTCTGCCAAATAAAGAGGATGCAACAATCTATGCAAAGTTGGAATCCTATAATCCGGGTGGAAGCATTAAGGATCGTATCAGTTATGGAATGGTTGTAGATGCTGAGAAACGCGGCGTTCTAAAACCTGGCGATACTATAGTTGAGCCAACAGCAGGAAATACTGGTATAGGTCTCTCTATCGTTGGAGTGGCACGAGGTTATCGTGTTATTTTGACCATGCCAGAATATGTAAGTAGTGAAAAATATGCGCTTCTTTCGGCATTTGGTGCGGATATTGTGCTAACACCGGAACACGGAGGAATGGCAAGTGCAATATGGGAAGCAGAGGAAATTATAAGACGCAATTCACGACATTATATGCCTAACCAATTTTCGAATCCTGCTAACCCACAGATTCATAGGCAAACCACTGCAATTGAAATCTTGAAATCCGTTGGAAGTAATATAGATTACCTTGTTGTAGGTGTAGGAACAGGTGGAACTTTAACTGGTGTGGGAGAAGTGATTAAGTCTCACAATCCGAAAGTTAAGATTGTTGCTGTTGAGCCGTTGGTTTCGTCGGTGCTATCAGGTGGTATGCCGGGACCGACACGAATTGACGGGCTCGGTGCAGGTATGATTCCTGAAGTTTTGAATGTAGATATAATTGATGATGTAATTCCAGTTTCAGAAGAGGTCGCTTACGAAATGATGAAGGAAATTTCCAAAAAAGAAGGGTTGTTAGTAGGCATGTCTTCTGGAGCAAATGTATATGCAGCATTGCAAGTTGCAAAAAAAATGGGTCCGGAAAAGACTGTGGTGACAATACTACCAGACACAGGAGAACGTTAC
>VYFM01000062.1 GCA_009842375.1 Candidatus Poribacteria bacterium
CGATTAATGAGCATATCTTAATTGAAAATAGATACATTAGTTTAAAATCTTGTAGGTAGCAACTTGGGTTAGAATAAATGAGTCTGTTTGCTGATAGTATCTATTAGTAAAGGGTATTAATCAGTATCGCTGCAGAAAATGGTAGATAAATGAAACAAACTCCATATTTATCAGAACAGGATATAAGTCAAGAACAAATCCAAGAATGGGTTGAAACATTTCACCGAGATGGATGTCTATTCCTCCAAAATGTGTTGACTCCTGAACACTGCGCGGAACTTCGGCAGGATTTGGAGTGGGCACTCGAAAACGATCCGAACGGTCTCAATGGTGGTAGTCCAACAGGTGGCATGCACCTGAGTCATCGTATGTTTGAACACAGTGAGGCTAATCGACGATTGTTCGAGCTTGAACCGATAGTATCCTTTGCAGAGGCTCTTGTTGCAGCAAACTGTCATGTAATACATAACAATTCATTCCAGACTTTTCCCGGTGGTGGAATTACTTCGTGGCATCAAGACGATGCACTTCATTACATCGTCACAGAGGGAGAACCGCCAAAAAACGTCAAACTTCCTGTATTGCTATTTACCGCAAACTATTATCTCACAGATGTTACTGAGATTGAACATGGTGGAACAGAGGTAGTTCCAGGTTCACATCTATTCGGTGCATCTCCTCCTAATCCAATAGAAGGCACAGAGTGGGAGGATAAAGTGCAATACAACTTGGGTCAAGCAGGAAGCGTAATAATGTTTAACAATCAGGTATGGCACCGGGGTGGTCCGAATCAAAGTCAACGTACCCGCTACATTACCCAAGTGACGTACGCGCGTAGACTGGTTGGTCATAAATTTTATCCATTTATGAACTATAATATGCCGGAATCGGTCTATCAGGATGCAAGTCCGCGGCTACGGCGATTGCTTGGGTTTTTGAATCATGGAGCATACGGATAGTGCCACATAAACCTATCTTTGGGGTAAATTGGATTCTGCATGAAAGCAATTGCGTTTACCGAACAGGGAGAGATTAACGTTTTACGATATCAAGATGTCCCCAAACCTACCCTTGGGCTTGATGAAATCCTCGTCAAAGTCAAAGCATGTGCTGTGAACTACCTTGACATCCACGCACGGCGCGACCGACCTGAGATAAAGCAAAAACTTGAAGAAACAGGAACACCCCATATTTTAGGTTCTGATATCGCAGGTGAAATCACAGCTATTACCGAAAACCATTCACAACTTAATATCGGTGACCGTGTGTTACTCGCACCGTGTATTCCGTGCTGTGTATGTAGTGACTGCATTAACGGATATGAAAATCTGTGTGATACTCAGCAGCTGCTCGGATTCCAGACCGATGGTGGTTATGCAGAGTTCGTCAAAGCACCATCAAAGAATGCTATTCAGATATCAGATGAATTGCCTTTTGTTGAAGCAGCAGCCCTTCCTATCGCTTACCTTACAGCATGGCATATGCTCATCACGCGTGCAAGACTCCAAGCAGGTGAAGATGTTTTGATACTTGGCGCGGGAGGGAGTGTTGGGAGTGCGGGTCTACAAATTGCTAAACTTATCGGGGCACGTATCTTTGCTACGGCAAGTACAGATGAAAAATTAGCACGAGCCAAACATTACGGTGCAGATGTTACCATAAATTACTCTGATGTTGATTTTTCAGAGGTGATACTTGAGGAGACAAATGGTCGAGGTGTTGATGTTGTTTTAGAACATGTTGGTGCTGCGACATGGGAACAGAGCATCAGCAGTCTTGCAAAAAACGGTAGACTTGTTTCTTGCGGAGTAACAACCGGAAACATCGGAGAGATCAATATCCGCAAAATGTATCAGAAACAACTCACCATCATGGGTTCTGCATTAGGAACACCTACCGAACTGCGTGCCCTTGTTCGACTTGCAGAACAGCGACGGTTAGTACCTATCATTGATCGGACATTACCTCTACAAAACACAACTGAAGCACATCAATTGTTGGAATCGCGTAAGAACTTCGGTAAGGTATGTCTGTTGCCATGAAGTTTGGAAACGGATAGAAGATATTGTGGTTATATTCCAACTGGCGACTGTGAATAAACAGATTCCTCTCCAAATTGCTCAATTAACCAACCACGCAATGGAACATCCTCATCTGTCGGAACATAACGTCCGTTGTTTCTAACGGCATCACCAAGCAATTGCCGGCGAATCGGATCACAACGTTCATAGAGATGTTCTACTTCCATATCGTCTTTAGGACGAATCCACCGATACCCATATCCGTAAAAAAGGGCTTTTCGTGTCATCTCTGATGTATTCGGACTACGTGAATGCCAAAGTCGTCTATCAAAGAGAACAGCAGTTCCTGGTTCTACACATACAGGCATCGCGTCGTCAGGAATCCCCGACGCTGTTTTTTCGCGTGGGTCACGACTGATTTCCGTTTCAGGTAATGGCATGTCAGATAATTGGCTTCCAGGACGTATGTAAAAGTTACCGCGACCGGGTTCAGAGACATCAGTGAGGAAGTATGCTACTTTCAAGGATAGGCGTGGACGTGGGTGCGTTTCCATCTCAATATTGACACGACCACTATCTTGATGCCATTCCAACCATCCGTCACCATCCTGTGCTTCAGCTGGTGCGGATGGTTTGACATGCATGTGTGCATGATAAAGATAAATATTCCAACCTAAAATTCCCCAGACTTTGGGCAGTGTCGTCGACATGTCAACAAGATCTAAAAAGGCATCGTCTTCTCCTAAGAAATTGGAGAAACCCCAATGATTGTTTGGTTTCGCTCTTCCAGTGGAAAGTGCGTTGTTATGGATTTTATCTATAACATTTATTAGATGTTTCACCATTTCCGAAGTAAGTGCATTGGGGACGTATAGATATCCTTGTTCCTGAAAGTGGTTTCGCTCTTCTTCTGTTAGTAAGTGATTGAGACATTCTCTGTTCATAAATGACACTCCGTATGAATCTCAACAATTCGTTCTCTACTCTAAAAAATACAAACTCTATCTCGGCAATTGCCAACAAATCCTTGTTAAGATCAATTACTTATTAATTTCTAAGATATTGACGTAATTCTGATAAATAGTCGTCTAATGCTGTTGCTTTCCAGTTTGGGAGTAGTTCTTCAGTTCTTGCAACGAGTCTTTCTTTAATGGGACACTCATTTACTATTATAGGTTTGGGATGTTTATAGTTGTTCCCATTTTGGTACAACTGATTAACTAATGTTGCAATGTTTGTCGGTTGTGCTGTTCCGATGTCAAATACACCATTTACCCAATCATTCACTACGCGAATAATGGCATTGGCTACATTCGTCACATGCACAAAATCACGTAGGCAACCGTTATATGCTCTCTCTAATTTTCCCGCTAATATTTTGTAGACGATACTTGGACTTTCCTTACCAACTTCATCATAATCCCAAATATTGAAAGGACGTAAGATACATAGATTTCTACTGGTAACTACCTGAGACATATAATACTCAGCACAATGTTTACTCCATCCGTAGGGAACATCAGGATCAATCGCTGCTGCCGATGAAATATATATCAATTTTGTATGTGTCTGTTCGCAGTAGTTTGCTATTTTTGTGCTTGCTTTGTAATTGAGTTGCCAAAGTAGGTTGTCGGTCACTTGAGAATTGCTTAGACCACCGTTGTGGATTACCAAATCATATTTGTCTTCTTCGGACAACAACTTCTGATACAAGTTAACAAATACATCATACTTGGAATCGCAATCTAAGCCAGTAACGTCATGTGCGTTGTTGTCTATGAGTAACTTAATGATGTGTCTGCCAAGGAAACCTTTATGTCCTGTTAGAAGAATTCTCATAAGGTTTTACTCCTGCAGATTTCTTTATAGTGCTTAAGTAGCACATGACAAGGTGCCCCTGTCCTTCAAAATAGTTTTGCTCTGCTTCTATTAATAAGTGAGAAAGGCATTCTTTGTTCATAATGAACTCATAGTGAGTAAAAGCTAAGAATTCAAAGTGAATAGGTATCTGAAGCCAAAAGAATGGGACATAAAGTATTCCCTGTTCTTTCCCTATTTACCACATCTTTATATTTTACTCAATATGACTTCAATTGAAACTCCGGTATACACATATCTCTTATTATATCTTATAGCATACTGATATGTCAAAGGCGGTGTGTAAAGGTGTCAGAGTCATTCAATTGTCGCGATTCAACATTTTCAGGTTGAAATATCAGTCCGTAAACTATTCATAAGAAATGGTTCCAAAATGTCAACTTTCAGAGTTTTCAGAGTCAATCGCAATTTTGATGATTGGACGCTAAAGCTATAAACCTATATCA
>VYFM01000085.1 GCA_009842375.1 Candidatus Poribacteria bacterium
AATATGCTGTGAATTACAAATTTTTACAAAATTATGCTTTTTTAATGAAAATTTAAGTTGATTAATAATTGGAATTAATTGTAACATGGACATGTTAGGAATGAAATAGGTTATGTTAAAATGCCGAAACCCAAGACAAATGTCTTGGGTCTACAAGAGCAGTGTTCGGCACGATTTTTGGACGGGACAGTCTTTAAAATCGGTTACCTGCTAAACAGGATGTTAAGAGTGTAACACAAAAAACAAAATAAAACAAGTTTTTTTTCACTATTTTTTATGATATTCTCTTAACGCCTCAAAAATGAGGCATTTTATGACAGTAAGAACGTCAGATACGAATGATAAGGTTCACAATGTTTCAGAACAATCTGATGTCCCTTCTGATATTCCCGAAAAAGGTTCATTTTCTGAGATGCTGGCAGCCTCTCATCCAGTAGAAGAAGAGACGCATCATCCTAACTTTGTAGAAGTGCAAAAAAATACGATGCAAGTTCCTGTTGGTGTCGACAGGACGTTAAGTGCATTGATGGAGGGTGATGAAAAAGCATTTGATGCGTCGATCTATCAGTCATACCATATTTGCCTAAAAGATGGACGCACGTACGCGCTCTCACAACTTGAGCAAGCAGGACTGTCCTATGTGCCATGCTACCCCGATAAGCCTGCCTTCTTATTTGCGAAGCTTCGGAAACGAGGTAAACAAGTCAGGTTAGATGATTATAGACACCAATATAACACTACATGGACGCTACCACAATGGCAAACACGGGATGATAGGGGTGTTCAGATATTCACAGGCAAAACATCTGTCCGTGAACGAGCCGGAAATTTACACTACCTCACCGATTTTGACATAGAAAAGCTCTTTATTGATACTTACCCACAAGCCTACCAGAAAATCCTATCTATCTATAGAAACAACATAGAACAAGCAGCACCGGTTGAGACACGAACAAAATCAGGAGGGAAACGTCTATCTGCTTATGCCCCCGCACTCTCCAAGAAAAAAGCGTTCACAAATGAAGATGGTGATATGATCATTGAGTTTTTCAGTGAAGACGGGTTGTCAAGGTATGATTCACGATACTTGATAGAGAGTGGTTGCTTACTGGATATTCCTTTCATCTCTGTGGAAGCGGCACGTGAGATATACGCTATAGCGAAAGAAGTTGGAATAGAAAAGAGAGCAAAGCAGGGCATAACAGGGACTGTTGAGGTGGATGATGCAGGATTCCCCGAAGATATGACCTACAATGCTGATGGGATTAGCCCATATTATCCAATCAAGTTTTGTGCTGTTACCCAGCACAAAAAGCACCCTGAGACACAAGGAAAGGTGCAATACTTCAAAGATTCGCGGGGCGGGGAACGAGGACATTGCTATGATTGCGGCGAATGGTGGTGGAAACACAAACCACACACACCCTACAGAACCGCCCCTGACCGATTACATATCACAGGCACACCACCCCCAACCCAAGACTATGAACACACACAAGCCAACATGAGGCAGCAACTGTTAGATTGGGAGGAAACAACACGTCATAAGGAAGGACAGCATCTACTAAACATCATCACACCCGCACAGACGGGTAAAACCACCGTCACCATTACCACAGCCGAGCAACTAACATATATCACGCAGACACAGAAAAAGGCTGAAGAAGCACACACTGAGGCAACACGCAAAGGCAAAAACTCATATCTGCATAAATCGCGCTTGTGGAACCGTGACGTTCCCAATTGGGAAACATTACCTTTCGGAACAGGCACAGGATGCCGCCCATGTATCCACCCCGAAATCTGCAATAGCATCGCATCAAAAGGATTTTCGCCGGTAAAAGAATTTTGTCGCGTGCGTTGTGAGAAATACAATAGTTGCAAAGTTGACGGATACCTTTCACAGATACAGAAAGAGCAGCGGACAGATCACGTCTATTTTTGGCAAGATGAGGCGTTTTTTGCTGATGAAATATACCGATCCCGTGTCCAAGCTGTGATGGGAGATAAAGACGTTATCCTCGCGATTGATGAACCCAATCCCGCAGACCTCACACAACAACGCACTATAAACCTTGATGCACTGCGGCAAACATTCAACAATATCAAATACACACCCGCTGCCGCAGATATTGCTACCTTTTTGAAATCACTTCTGGAAAAATTATCAACTGTGGATACACCAGAGGATATATGTAATGCATTATCAGAAGCGATAGAAACTCTATCAGAAACCGACATCAAACAATTCGATGAAAAGTTATCAGGGATACCTGTTAGTTTTGTTTGGCATCGCGATGCCGCAGCCCGTATTTATGCAAAGGTAATTTACAACGATGAGACGCGTAAGTGCTATGTTACCAATGATGAAGATGACACCCCTGGCACAATACCTGAATATATTATCACAGATGGTGTCACACTTCATAAACTTGAGACACGTTTTATCGGTCTATCACTCTTTGAAAGACTCGGATTTATTGACTTGAGAAAAGAAGTAGAACAAGCACCCCGTGTTTACCGTAACCTTATTTCTGATATAACACGTTTTATAGAGAACGATAGCCATGCATGTCACCGAACAGACGATAACACCATCGTATTTTACCTACCACCAAGCATAAACGCACGTCGCGGTATCACAATGAACGCATCAGACACCGACAACTTGATCGGCGAGGTCTACCGTGACACCAGCATAAACGTGGAAACAATTACAGGTAACCCACCACCTTGGAAACCCAATAATTTACTGTTCCAGATCAGCACAGGCAGGTATCCACCGAAAAACCTTTTTGTCTATGAAGATAGAAAGGCAGTAGGCATAATAAAAACAATGCAAGATTTTCTAAACATCATTATCAACACTGCCGAGAAGTCCAACAACGTCCTTGTTATCGGTCCAAAACGACTACAAAACACCACAATTGACCCGCTTCTCGCACAGATCAACGCACATGAAAATATTACACTTGACACCCATACCGGCGCACAAGGGAAAAACGAATACCAAGACAGAGATGTAGTCCTTGTATTCTGTTTTGAACCTCAACCCGACATAATAGAAGCAGAAGCAAAACGCATTTATAGACATGCCCAAGATTTATCGTTTGAACGTGACATCGTCGATGTTGTTATTGATAATGTCAAGTTGACAGACGTGATGCGATACACTGACCAACGCGTGCAGAAAATACATAACTTACATTGTGAAAAAGCACACATGCAAGCGATCTTAAGACTCCGCCAAGCACTAAACGAAAACAAAACCGCAATCCTTTTCTCTGCCGAGCCAGTTTCCCAGATGCCCGTTACACCGATAAAGTTTCGCAAAGAGCAGCTGCTTGCTTTCCAAGAAAAAGACAATTGGCAGCTATCAGAGTTACAAGGATACCTCGAAACAGAAGCAAACAGAACTCCAACCGAGTTAGCTGAAGCCGAAGGCGTATCTATCAGAACCGCCTATTATAAATCCGAAACGTCTCGAAAACAAACCAAGATCGAGAAAAAGGTACTTGCAAAAAAACTTGATGAACAGGGTATATCTGTCAAGAAAATCTGTGCTGAATTGAACATCAAAAGTAGGAAAACATTTTACAATTGGAAGGACAAAAATTTTGAGTAAGTGTGTAAAAATTGCAAGGTGACTTAAAGTACGTACTTAAGCCATATTGCAATTTTTACACACTTTATAACGGATAGGTAATTGTGTATGTGCCATACTTCCTGTTTCTATAGCAACTAAAGCATTTAACACACATTTTTATAATTTACCTAAGTGTTAACCGAAATTGGCAAAATAAAGCAAAATTGCGTCAATATCTTCATATCGTATTAGAATTAGCGACACGCCATAAAAAGCCTAAAATTGACTGCACGCCTCCGAAAAAATGATTTAGAAAAGAGCAAATTTGGGTAAAATACAGATATACCGCAAACCAACATGATTACCGGAGCGTACATGCTTATGAAGATACAGAAGATTTAGTAACTGTTAGCAGATTTAAACACATTGAGGTTCGGATAATCCAACGTTATCTCAATGCCTTCCATGCCTTGCCGATCTTCTGAAAAACATTGTCCGTGATGTCCTACCCAAGTAGGCTAATATGGATATAAGGGATAGGGACTCTTTTCCAGATAACATCTTGTAGTGTTGGCATAATTTAAGTTGACTTGATTGAATCGTTAAGTTTTATAGTGGAAACCATAATTACTTTCACACAATTGTAGCGTAACCTGTTAGGTTGCGTATACTCGGCACAAACTGGAAAGTTTGTGCTACGGCACAGTCCAATAGGTCGGTTTAAGTCCT
>VYFM01000342.1 GCA_009842375.1 Candidatus Poribacteria bacterium
CAAACTTTTAGTTTGCGTCCTCTGATGCACAAACTAAAAGTTTGTGCTACATAAGTGGCAACTTAGGTTATATTACGTGAGTTTGATGAATCAAATTCTTGTATTCGGTGCTTTTAGCAAACCGCATCCATAGACGACAATTTTAGAAGGTCATCCGTCAGGATAATGTCTTCAGTCCCGTAGGGACGATATGTTTATAGATATGAGACATTCAATCTCTTGAACCCCGTAGGGGTGATATGTGTTATTAATCCCGTTTGTCCAAACATATCGTTCCTACCCAAATCAACGCCAAATACGCGTACGGCATTTAGCAGAACTCAGAGGAGATAATCAACGTTTGTTATAAACATAGCGTCCCTACGGGACTGAAGAATGTAATTCAATGTAAAGAAAACCCTTAATTAAATTGCCACTTATGGGTTTCGTGCCTAAACCCATAGGATATTATTCCGATGCTTTTGGTGAAAGAACTAAAGTCATACGACGATCCTCAGTAAAGTAACGGTTGACAACACTGGCAACGTCATCTGTAGAGACATTTGCAATTGCCTTCGCGAGTTGAGACATTGTTTCACCATATTTGTATTCCAGCATTCCCCAACTAACACCCAATTGGAGCAGCCACATGCTTTCTGGTACATTTTCAGGTTTATTCTGCATCAGTGTTTTCATATCTGGTGGAGCACTTAGTTCCTGTGAAAGGTAATTTGTAACCATAGCGACTTGCCTGTTGTTTTCAGGTTGTCTCAATTGATTCGTGAGCTGTCGAATTCGTTCTTTTACCTTCTCTAAATCTGTTTCAGGTTTGAGTGAAGCGTTGACATAATAGTATATTTGTTCAGGTGTAGCAAGGTCAATACCACTAACTACATAACCTGTCTGTTCCTTTAATTGTTCATCCTTCCCAATAGCAAATTGTATAAGTCCACTTGCCACAAAAAGTGCAGGATAGTCCTTATCCTCAGGACGAGGAATCGGATAGGTTTCAATGTAATGTGTTACGTTTATATCCCAAGTAGCGTTTTGGTCTTTCCCTATTACTGGAGATACTGTTGCTTCGGGTAACCTGTTTTCCGGTATGTTGATTGATCCCAGTTGTCGCTCCAGAGTTTGTTTCAGTATTTCAATATCGACGCCACCAATCACACACAATAGTACGCGATCTGCTTGTAATAAATGTAGATCGCGGTATTCTTGAAGTTCATCTAACTTTGCTGATTTAATACTCTCGCGTATTTCAATATCGGTCTCTCCATGTCTAAAGACTTGGTTCCATGCAGTATGTGAAAACTTATGTGATGCTAAGTTTTTCTCAACATAGTCTATCTGAGACAAGACGTTTGGAACTTCCTCGGTTAGAACGTCTTCTGAAAAAGGTAAACCGGAAAGCCATTTAGCGTGTTTGTCCACCCCTTGCATCCATGTATCCGGACTCCCAATGAAATCTATACGCATATTGTCTGTCATCGTCTCAGCACCACTTGTTTTATAATCAATAGGTCCTGCAGATTTAACTGTCAGGCGATTAACGAGTTGACTCCATTGCGGCTTAGCTTTTCCGTCAGTGACAAGTCCAAGAGGTAAATAACTAAATATTCCGACATCCGAGGAGTTCTCAACGTAAAGATTGACAACACGGATTCCGTTGCTTAAAGTAAAACGAGTTAATTTAGGTGCGTCATCGGATGCAGAAACCATTGGCAAAACTGTTGATGTATTAGGGACAACTATATCATCGGAAACCCGTGATCCTTCACTGTTGCCTTCTCCTTGGGTGTCAGTTTTTCCGATTTGATTTCGTACAGTACGTTTTGCATCAGTTTCAATGACTGTTATCGAATCAATAATTTCAATAGTGGGTTCGGAAGTTGCTTCAAAACTATACGGTTCCTGAAATCTTGTAAGAAATTCATTACTAACACTGATCAGTAATATAACCAAAACTATTGCTGTACCGAATGCTGTCCATGGAACAAACGGTTTTGCCGTTGGGGTTGGTACCGTCTTAATGTTAGCAACTTCTCGCATGATGTTCTCAATTACATTGTTAGACAGTGGTATGCCACCGAGAGTATCATTTATCAAGAGTTCGTCGGACGCTTTTAAACGTTCTCGTGCGCGTTGGAGTCTACTCGTAATCGTGTTTACTGATACTCCCAAAAATCTTCCGATTTCTTTCGTTGTCATCTCACCGAGATAGTAAAGCGTCACTACAGTGCGTTCACTTTCAGGTAATCTTTCAAGAAGTTTTCTAACAATCCGTTTCCGCCGGTCACTGGCTTCAATTTCTTGCTGTTCCAACGTGTAACTTTCATAAGTTAACTTATCTACTGTTTTCATTGATTCGTCTTCCAAAGATTGCTCTGCAGGTTTCTGTTTTCGCAACCAATCAAAGCAAATTCTATTCGCCACTACATATAACCACCCAGCAAATTGATTGTAATCTTTGAGTGTTGAGAGTTTTTTATATGCTTGAATGAAGACATCTTGTGTGATTTCCTCGGCATAGTGAAAGTCACCGATCTTCCGCCATGCAAGTGCGTGAACACTCTTCTGATATTTTTTTACTAAGGTGCTGAACGCTTCATCATCCCCAGACAAAATGCGATGAATCAGCTGAACATCGTCTTTTTCCATCAGATTTCTCCACAAAGTGTCAACACAAACGGTTGGATTTCTGTTAATCCTTCATCTCATTTCTTTTCATGAGGTGTGAGAACTAATGTCATTCGATGATCTTCAGATAGATATCGTTTAGCGACATCTGCGACATCTGCAGCAGAAACATTATTTAGGGCATTTGCAAGGTGTGGTAAATTATCACCATATCGATATTCGAGCATACCCCACCATAGACCGATGTTGCCAAGCATCATGGTCTCTGACACACCTTGCTGCTTATATTGCTTCATCACATCTATATCCATTGGTGAACTGAATTGCATGGAAAGGGATTGGGCAGCCATGACTACCTGAAAGTTATTCTCTGGTTTCATTATTCGATCTATCAGGAATCGAATTCTCTCTTTGACCTTGTTTATATCTGCATCTTGTTTGATCGAAGCACTAATCTGTAAATAGGTTTGTTCGGGTGTTACGATGTCAACACTACTGCCAACCATACCTGTCAGTTCTTTTAATTGGATATCTTGCATAAGACCTACGTTTATGAGAGCGTTTGCCACATACATTGCCGGATAGTCATTGTTTTTTGCGTTGGGTATCGTGTAAGTTTCTATGTAATGTGTTACATTGACATCCCAAGAAGCAATTAGGTCTTTTTCTATCACATTCTTTACTTTTGCAGGAGGAAGTGATTTTGCTACTATGTTGATTGAACCGATTGACTCTTCCATCGCTGGCTGCAAAGTTTCAGTATCAAGTCCACCGATGACACACAATAGAACTCTACCATCTTGGACTAAATGGAGATCACGGTATTCTTCTAAATCACCCAATTTTGCTGATTGAATATCACCGCGCATTGAAACGTCGGTTTCACCGTGTCGAACCACTTGGTTCCATGCTGCAGATGCCCATTTATGAGTTGCCAATCTCTGTACAGTAAAGTCAATTTCGGATAAGGCTCTTGGTAATTCCTCTGCTAAACTCTCCTCAGAAAATGGTAATCCAGAAAGCCACTTTGTATGAAGTTCCAATCCATGTGTCCAATTATCGGTGGAACCCAAAAATTCCAAACGCATGTTATCTGACATAGTTTCTGCACTACTTGTTGGGTATTTTATTGGACCTGTAGTTCGGAGTGTCAAGTGTTCAATAAGATGGCACCATTGTGCTTTTGCTTTCCCATCACTAACGAGTCCAAGTGGTAAATAACTCAAGATAACAACATCCGTTGAATCTTCAACATATAGATTAACAACCTTTATACCGTTACTTAATGTGAAACGAGTCACCTCGGGTGATGCAGCGGATACATGAGAAAGATTAAACAGAAAGAAGAATATCACTATCGCGTGTTTAATTTTGTTAACCATTTTTCCTCCAATTATATAGTCTTCAGAATTTGAATGAAAATCGCAAATTTGAGACGATTGTTTGTATTTCCTTATGATTGATATTCTATAGACGTTATCTTGGAGTGGAAAACGTGCAAAATGTGAAAAAAAAATTGAAAAACCGTTTTTGTTCATTTACCAATTTGATAGATTTGGCAATGTCTGATATCTGTTATATCAAATTAACTTGATTCGTCTTATTTGTCCGGGCGAGTTGACCTCGCCCCTACTGATAGGTATTTGGTCCAAGTGGGTTAGGAAACCGCACCTACCGTCAAAAAATAA
>VYFM01000317.1 GCA_009842375.1 Candidatus Poribacteria bacterium
GCGTAGCGAAGTCCGACATGAGAAACCCGATGAAATCTTATGTGTCGGACTTCGCAAGCTCACTCCGACCTACAGTTTATTATGACGATTTATCAATTAGAAATGGTATAAGAAGGGCAGCATTATGTGCTGCCCAGATAAGAAATGCTATTGTTCAAGAGCGCAGTGAAACATGCCGCTGTTTTCTGTTCCTACGTATAGGGTATTCTCATCAACAGTAAGAGATGTTACATTATTAGGCATTTCTGAGACAACCTGTTTCCAAACACCGTTTTCTATGCGATAGATTCCTGTATCTATGGTAATGCCATAAAGCGTTGTTCCATCAGCAGATAGATGTTCCATGGTGAGATTTGTTCCATCAGCATCGGTGATAGTCCGCCAATTTCTCCCATTATCTGATGTAATAATACCTGTATCCGTTGCGACATATACGGTTGATTCTATAAAAACAATATCTTTGAATGCCTTAACTGGAAACGGTAATACAGGAGTGAGATCAATCCAGTTATTTCCCTTATCGTCCGATATGACAAGACTCCCATCACGTTTCCCATAGCAGACAGTGTCCCCTGAGACAGCAAGTTTAGGATCTATTTTTGCTATTTCTAAAGTTAATTCGCAAGTTTCTTCTTGTCCAGTCTCTTGCCATTCCGTATCACCGGGTTTCCATCGGTAAAGTTTGTAATTGATTTCCATATAGAATGTGTCACCGCTGACAGCAAAGGGACTACGTTGGGCGGTACTAAACAGTTTAAACTGATTTTCACGGTCTGTTTGTGTCAACTGTTTTAAGAACTCGGTTGCGCCAGGAATTTCCTCTTGCATCTGTTCAATAACCGACTTATCTAATATGTTAAATCGGTTCCTCAATATTTCGCTTGACCTGCCATATAATTCCAGTGAGTCGAAGATGGGCAATCCTTGAATCGGGACCAGATTATTGCCTTCTGTGGATACGCGGTATATATGTGTTTTACCTCTGTTGAATGATCCACCACCTTTTGCATAAAGAATACCGTCAGCTTTGATTATATATGTAATTTCTGGTGGTTTTTCTCTATCGGGATCTGTCATTGGCATTTCTATTTGGACAGCATGCCAAGACTTGCCTTTATCGGTAGTTTTTGCGATCCTTCCTTCATATCTTGTATAGAGAGTCGAAGATGTGTTATGACTTTCTTCGTCCCCTTTATACGCTATTAGAGCATCTATTTTAATTTTATCCGCGGGGATATTGACCTTATTCCATGATTTGCCACTATCAGTGGAACGGTACAGTCCGTTTCTCCCACTAACAAAAAAATTACCTTTGTTTACTGCAGTCTTAAAGATTATATCAGGACTGATATCATGAGAAGGAGTAGGATATGATGATTGTGGTGGTAGCCATGTGTTTCCACTATCGGTTGAGCGAACCATTCCATGTTCCATCGCCAGAAGTGTTTCACCATTAGCAATAAGTTTGATACGAGGCGGTCCCCCTTTTACAACCCAGGCGTTTGTTGGGGTTATATCATCCCATGAATCACCAAGGTCAGTTGATCGAAATATCCACCAACCCCGTTCAAGTCCCTGCGATACTTTACCGGTATCTAACACATCATCACTGGCTGCTGCCATAACATATAACTTTTCTTCTGCTACAGCAACTGAATAGATTCTTCCAACAGACACTGGAAATTTTATACGTTGCCAGTTTTCATCGATAAAGCGGTACAGGGCATATTCTGTTCTGGCAAACAAAGTGTTTTGTGTATTGACAATTGAATGAATGTGTCTATCTATCTGATTATTATTTATGACCTTCCATGTCTTGCCAGAATCTTCAGAACGAAAAAGATCGTTAGTTTGTAAGTCATTGTTTCCAAGATAAAAAAGCATATAAAAAGCTTGTTTTGTTAAGACTAATTCTGTAGCAAACCAAAGATCTTCATGCCATGAGTAGACTAAATCCCACGTTTTGCCATCATTTTTTGAAGCGAACAGGTCTGTAGACAGTATAAGATAGAGTGTATTGCCGAACTTTTTCATTACTGTCTCACCCTCATAATTAGTATCCAGTAAGGTAGTATCAAAAACGTGTCGCCATTCTTCTGCATCGGTTTCCAATTTGTAGATATTCCTATCAGTAAAGGCGTAAAATTCACCCTCTGGTGTTGAAAATATACTTTCGACCTTACTTCCTCTGATCTGATCAGACTGAATCCATGGAAGTTTAGCAATAGAAATATCTTCTCCTTCAGTCTGCGCTGCAGCCAATAAATCCTCGTCTGGTTTCTGACCTTTGTTATCGGTCTTACCAAGTGCATTTTGAATTCCAAATTGACGCACATCTGGTTTCGTATCAAAATTCAGCACGAATGGTGCTTCAACGAGTTCAACGGATGTCTCAGCTTGGGCATTCAAACTATAAGGTATTTGGAAATATAAAAAATGTTGGCTGCCTATACCAAGCATCAACATAATCAAAACGGCACTTGATGCAGCGGCTACCCACGGCAGAAAGGGTTTGGGACTAGAGGACACTTCAGGTTTAAGTCGTGCGATTTCTTGCATAATGTTATTTGTTAGGTTTGGTGAAATTTTGAAATGGTCGAGTGCCTCCCTAATCATCGTTTCCTCCTTTTGAAGACGTTGCTGTGCACGGCGGAGACGACTCCGAATCGTATTTGCAGAAACACCTAAAAATGCACCAATCTCTGCACTGGTCATGTCGCTGAAGTAATATAACGTAATTACAGTGCGTTCGCTCTCTGGTAGTTTTGCAAGCAACCTTTTGACTACTTCACGTTGTGCTTCAGCCGCTGTTCGTTCGTTTTCTTCAACAACATGTTGTGAATATGTGCCTTTTTCGTAATCTGAGCTGCTTGTTTCATCCATCGGCTGAATCTGCAAACGCTTTTTACGATGCCATGCCAGACAACGACGTGTGGCAATCACATAAAGCCAACTGGCGAAGTGTTGTGGTTTTTTCAGTGTTCCTAATTTCTGATATGCTTTCAGGAAGGTGTCTTGTGTAATTTCTTCGGCGATGTGGAAATCCCCGATTTTTCGCCACACAAGTGCATGAACCGGTTTTTGATATTTTCGGACGAGGTCTGTGAAAGCTATATCATCACCCTCAAGAATACGGTGAATCAGTTCAATATCGTTGTTTTTCATTAATTACCTCCGATTGTCCTATAGTGACGCGACATAGGGGTAAAACTGGTGCATAATTATACAAAAGAGAAAATGTTAGAGTAGAGATAAGAATATGTTATTGGAGTTGTGATGGATATCTGTTAGATAGATTGATAAATAAAATCAAACCCTACATGCTATGTGCATAAAACACATGTATGAAGGGTTATATTATAGCAACACACGAGTGTCAGTATTACTTTGTATGAATTGCTAAAATTTTGTATATGTTAGGTGTTATTGTCAGGTCGATTAGCGAGTTTAGCACGAAGTTGTTCTAATTCTGCTTCAAGTTCCCTCCGTCGATTAGCTTCTTCTTTGGCAAGAGTTTCAGCTTCTTTACGTCGTTCAGTTTCTTTTGCTGTCTTCGTTTCTGCCTCCACTCGGAGTGTTTGTTCTTGTATGCGGAGATTTTGTTCTTGTATGCGTTGTTCTTGTTCATGCCTTCGTTTGAATTGTTCCTGCATTCGGAGTTCCTGTTCTTGCATTCGGAGTTCTTTCTCTTGTTCGTGCAATTGTTGTTCTTCCATTGATGTCGTTATTGGCGTTCCATCAGGCAGATATGGACGCAATAGTCGGACGTGGGTTGTCTGATCGTCTTCCCAACGAAAGTAGAGATTTAACGCTTCGCTTAATAAGCCACCTTGTGCATCCGGTTCAATCTCTACGATTTCACCTGAAGGATTTTGCTGCCACCCGCGAAACTCAGCAGGTTTTTTCATTTCTGGTTGATGGATATAGTATTCTTGAACACCCATTTCGTTCAGATACAGACTTACTTTTTTATGTCGATCCTGATGTGCTGTTGAATCAGAGAGGAATTCAAATACAGCGACTGGTGCTGCCCCTTCTGACCATGTATAAAAACTGCGTCGTTGTGGATGTTTATCAACACCGAAAACGATGTAAACATCAGGGGCAACGAATTTAGTGGTATCACCTTCACGATAATAGATAAAGTTGTCTATCCCGATGAATATGTGTTCATTAATATCAAAGTATCGCGATAGTTGATCAAAAAACGTGGAAATTTGTATGCCGTGAAATCCTGTTGCTGCCATAGGTTCGTCGTCCTCAAACGGGTAGCCTTCAATGTAAACGGTCGGTTTTCCACTCGCTT
>VYFM01000578.1 GCA_009842375.1 Candidatus Poribacteria bacterium
GTTTCGAAATAGATCGCGTCTTGTGGATGGGATGCCAGGTTTCGTCTCTAATCATGTTTTGCGACATGTTAATGATAGTGATCCATACATTATATTTACACTTTGGGAATCACGAAAAGATTTTGAGAACTGGGTCGATTCTGAGGAATTTCGGAAGGGACATGCACAATCTGGAACATTACCTAAAGAGGCATTTACTCAATCAAACAAGTTGGAGCTTCACGAGGTATTTTTGGATTCTTCCCGACCTGAGTTGAAGGAAGAACCGCAAGGTGGTTCTTTCAAAGTACACTAAAAAAGATAAGCAGAAAAAGCGGGATTAGAACGGGGTTTGCTCCCAACTGCCAATTGTAAGCTACGACCCTTGTCTCTAATTGAATTATATATTAATAGCGAATTGACCACATTTTGGTATTGTGGGTATCGCGCGTATCGCCTTTTCTGCATTTAATAGGATACGTTATCACCCTAACGATTGTCAAGTAAATTTAGGGGATTTAGTGAGGAGTACGATATGGTTTTCGATTATAAAAAATGGTTATTGCCAATACTGATCTTATGGTTTGCAACCGCATTACAAAGTCATTCCAATAATAGTAACGACACATCTGAGTTTGACGGTGTTTCAGAATTAGAACCGATTGTGGTTACCGCTACAAAAACACCGCATTCTTTGAAAGATACACCAGTGATTACGAATTTGATTACACGCGAGGAAATTGAAGCGGTTGGTGCGGAGAATATTGGAGAGGTGTTGGAGCATACGGCAGGGATAATTATCCATAGAGATGGGCATGGCGACGGCGTGCAACTTCAGGGACTTGACTCCGAATACATACTGATACTCGTTGATGGTGAACCACAAGTAGGACGGATCGCAGGGAAACTTGACATGGCACGTATTGCTGTTGAAAATGTTGAGCGGATAGAAGTTGTTAAAGGAGCGACATCTTCTCTTTTTGGTAATTCCGCACTTGCAGGTGTCATAAATATTATTACTCGTAAAGCCATTTCCCCATTTTCTATACAGTTTGCACAAAATATTGAGCAATACAACACTTTTGACAGTAGAGGTACTGTTGGATTTCAACAGGACAAATTCAATGGACTATTTACACTCAGTGCTAACCGACGAAGTCCAATTGATTTGGATGAATCTACTCTCACAACAACAATTCACGGCTATGCGAATCTGACAGGTAGCGCGAAAACAGAATACCAAATTACACCTGCAACAAACTTGATTTTTTCCGGACAATACTTCACACAAGACCAAGAGGGTATTGCTGAAAACGGACCCCTCACTTTTGATCAACTGGGTGATATTGAAAATTTCAGTGGAAGTTTAGGGGTGGAACGTGGATTTGGTATTAGTAACTCACAAATTGTGTCACCTACATTGTTAACAGGTAAACTATATGCTACCCGGTATGACGATGAATCAACTGTTGTTAATAGAGAAACAGAAAAGATAACGTCCAGCAATCTTAACATCCAAGATCTTCTCAAAGGTGAAATTCAGTTTGATACAAAGCTTTGGGAGGAACATCAATTAACACTTGGAGGTGAAGTGATTTTTGAGAATCTACAATCTCAACGTATTGAAGGTGGAGAACGGGGGTTATTCACAAATTCTCTATTCATCCAGAACGAATACCGTCCTATTCCTTCCTTTGCTTTTGTCGTCGGTGGTCGTTTAGATAATCACTCCGAATTCGGGTTACATTTTAGTCCAAAGTTGAGTTCACTCTATCGTTTGACTGACGACTTTCTGGTTCGTGCTTCCTATGGACAAGGTTTTCGAGCACCAGATTTTAAAGACCTTTATCTTAACTTTACCAACGTCACTTCCGGTTATCAAGTCTTGGGTAATCCGAGCCTGAAACCTGAATCATCACATAACTGGAATCTGGGAATAGAATATCAGATATTCAACGGTTTGCTTACCAGAATACATGGGTATCGTAACGATTTGCACAATCTGATTGAAGCCGAACGGATTGGACAGAGTGCAGCGGGTGGAAGTAAGTTTGAATATCAGAACATTAGTGAAGCATTTACGGAAGGGATTGATGTAGAAATTATAATCGGTAGTTTCCAAGGTTTCACATCGTCAGTTGGATATGCCTATTTTCGCGGGGCGGACAAAAACAGTGGTTTACCATTGTTGAATCGTTCAACGCACAATGGGACACTCAAAATAGCGTATCTTCATCTCAATAGTGGATTTCAAGTAGATCTTCGTGGAAGATACGCAAGCCAATGGGGTTTCTTTGATGATGGTGATAAAGTGCTTGAACCTGAAGAACTTGCACCAAGTTATTGGATTTGGAACATTCGCACCTCAAAGATACTCTACAAATCGTTCAAAGTTTCTATTGGAATTAACAATATTTTTGATTTCAAAATACCAACCTATTACACCTTTATTGGGCGTTCACTGTATGGTGGAGTATCATTAGCGTATTGAATTGTGCGGTAAGCATTGTAAAAGTGTCTTATCCATTATCATCGAATATCATAAATATTAATTAAAGGAATCGTTTTTACTAACGAAAGGAGTTATCTGATGAAAAGAGTCATGTGTCTACACAACCTAATTTTTGGCACTATTTCACTTTTTATCTTCACCGTCAGCGTTGCAGCACTAATTGTGTCCGCTGAACTACACCATAATACTCTCACGGTCGAGGCAACCGACCGTGAGAATTGGACTTACGTTAGTCTCATTGAGGGAGAAGTTGTTGATATTAATGATGCTGCTACCTCCCTCAAATGGGATATTGGTTTTAAACGCACCTCTGTCATTGTCAATGGTGGTGTAAGTGGTCCTGGTAAATCCAGTGTATTGGCTTTGGAAGACACCTCTTTTGAAGATATCCTTGAAGCACCAGTGGGGGACTATGTCTCAGATACGGAAGAGATTGCTACAATCGCACGAGGAGATGGGTGGTATACTTATACCGGTCCTCCAAATCATTGGATATTGCCCAATGAAATAGTCTATGTCTTACAAACAGCAACGGGTGATTTTGCGAAACTCCGTTTTACCGGATATTACGAGAATAACGACACCAAAGAAGGTTCGGGAAACATAGGTATAGAATATGTCATGCAAGACGATGGTAGTCGTAATTTCATTAAATCCGAACCCACAGATGTTCGCGCGAAGCAGAAACTAACGACTACTTGGGCAGATATTAAGCAAGAATAAGAATCTTATAGCCGTAATTTAGTCTTACACATACTATAGTTAGGAGGAAATAAATGGGTCACAAAACCAATGTTTTATCGCGATCCGATATATGCGCCATCTACCAATGTCTTGATGGTCATATTCATCTAAAATATCGAACATTGGATCTCGCCATGGATCCGGAGGAGTTCTATCAGGTTGCTCGAGTTTTTTCCGATGCAATGCATACCTTGCGGAAAGTTGAGGAACCGATAGATGACAAAATAAATCTTAAAGACCTTGATATATATTACAAGGTATAACTATTGTAGTTGGTGCGCTGCCTGGGCGTGCTCCTAACAGGAGAATTGTCATGGATACGATCAAAGATTACATAAATTGGAACGTAGTTATCTGGTTTGTGTTATTCCTCACCGTTTTTATCTTTTTCGGTTGTGGTTCTGATGATGATACTGCTGACGAACTTATGGAATCAGAAACCACTGATCTAACAACACAAACACCTACGACAGAAACTCAAGAACAGATTAACGAACCCATTGCATTGGAAGCACATACGTTTATGATTGATGCCACGATTCACGAGGAGTGGGCATACTTTTCTTTTGAAACTGGGGATGTCGTTGAAGTTGCAGATGCAATGAATTCAGATGCGTGGGATATAGGATTTCAGCGAACAAAAGTCAAACTAAACGGTGGTATCAGCGGTCCAGGAATGGGAAGTGCTGTTATGCTTGCAGATACCACTTTTGAAGATGTAGATACTGCACCAGAAGATGGTTACCGATCTGATACGGATGATACACTTGCTATCGTAGCCCAAAGTGAAAAGGGATGGTACATCTATACAGGTCCACCAACACACTGGATTCTACCTTTGGAAGACCGTGTCTTTGTAATTAAAGCAGCAGATGGAACGTTCGCAAAACTTCATTTTATAGGTTATTACAAAGATAACGCAAACAAGCAGGATAGTGGCTTTGTGACGTTTGAATACGCACATCAACCGGATGGAACACGCAATTTTTAATTTTGGATATACATTTTTACATATTTAATTTTAAGGTAACTTCTAAGGAGATACCTATTCAGTCGTCTATAC
>VYFM01000403.1 GCA_009842375.1 Candidatus Poribacteria bacterium
GTGATAGTGCTTTAAAATACTGCTTTAGTAATTCACGATATTGAAACGGTATATTCTCCAATTCCTTAGCATTTGGTGTGGTTTCAAATTTACGGACTATTTCTAATAGTTCTGGATGCAATGGTGGTATATCTTGTGGAGGGGCAGTTGGTCTATTTGCAACCTGTGCTTTTCTCTGTCTACCAACATCACGTTTCTGCAACGATTTTAGACTATCAAGCATTCGTGTTACAATCCGTTCTTGTTGTTCGATGACTTGATCATTGAGTGTACCTTGTTCAAGTTTTCTCTCAACATCAGCCATTTCTTCAGCAACATTTTTTAGACTTCCGAGCATTTCTGCTGCCTCTTCTGCTAATTCCGCAAGTCTTTCTGTTGCTTCACGGATGAGTTGTTGTTGTGCTGCAAGTCTATCAAGACGTTGTTGAAGTCCAGGTGTTCTCCCCTGTTCTCGCATTTGTTGACTAAGGTTTTGTGCCATCTGATTCAACTGTTCTTGACTTTGTGCAAGTTGTTGAAGTTGTTGTAGCATATCCTCCAAACCACCAGCACCCATCTGTTGATTCATTTGTGCCATGGCATCGAGCATGTCAGAGATTGCTTGATTGAGTTCTGCTAATCCCTGCTTTTGTATCGGTAGTGCAAGATTGGTTTGCCTATCTTCCAAGGCACGTGCAGCACGGTTTAAGGCATCACTTGATGAATTCAGTTGCCATACAATTTCAGGATCTATTTGCATCTGTTGCTTTCCAAGTTCCCATAGTTTATTTGCAAGTTGTGAGATCCCATTTGCAACACTTAACTCATCGGACGCAAGTTTTTGCAGCCGTTGTATTTCACTTGGGATGTAATCCATTGTATTAGATGTAACAAGATCACTTGTTTGATTTATCGTTTTCTCATGAAGATGCGAAAAATATAGACTGCTCTTTACTGCCTCTCGCATTGCAACTAATGCTTGATTAGAATTTGCACCTTCCATAAATTCCAATGCATTATCCAGTCCTTGTGCTAACTCAGTCATTGTTTGCTCTGCTTCTCTACCAGTTTGTAGTGCTTTTTGTTGCTGTTCATTTCGTAGACTTTCACTTGTCCTTTGCAGATTTTCAGATAGGTTTTGATCCTGTGCAAACTGGTTGAGTCTCTTGACTTCATCAGCGATTTTCTGTATTTGTGGTGCAGTATTTTCTTGAGATTTTGCCATTTCAGACATTTCGTTACCAAGTGAATCCAATTTATCACTAAGTTTATCAGATTCTTCTTTAATCCTATCCTCCTTTTGTGCAGAGTCATTTAGTTCTGCTTTTTCTAATGTACTACTTTTTGTTTGTTCTTGTTCAGGATTAGAAGATTGCTGAGCATCTGCTGATTCAACTCCTTCTGATGTGGTCGGAGCATCTGTGTTCTTGGTAGATGTTGTGTCTATGGAATCCATCAGTTCTTTCTGCTGTTCTGCAAGGGATTGAGCTTGTTTCGCTGCTGCTTCAAGTTTCTGTTGCATTATCATCTGCTGATATAACGACTTCATACGTTCAAGTTGTTGTTGAAACAGTTCCTGATTGAAATTGGCTTCGGTCATTGCCTGTTCTTGCTCAGATATTTGTTGTTGAGCTAATGCCTCACTCAATTTTTTCAGGAGTTCCTGATGCTCTTCTGACAGTGCTTCCTTCATCAATTCTTGAAGTTCTTGGTATTTTTGTATAGTCTCTGGTTCAAAGAGTTGGTTTTTCTCTATATCTGTAGTAGTCTGTTGCATATTTGTGATAAGTTCATTTGCTTTCTTTTCTATCTGTTTTTGGGTTTCAACTACCTGTTGTAGTCGTTTCTTATCAGTTAGAGAAAACTCATTGAATTTTCGGATCTTGTCAAGAAGTTCTTCAACCATACCTGTTGCTTCCGACTGTTCATCAAATAACTCATCCAGACTATACTGTTCAGTTTCTTGCTCGGAAGCAAGTTCTTCATATAATTCATCAAGTGTAGGAAAACGAAGTGTGTATGTACGCGATTTTCCAATGTTGGGACCGGATACATCATCGGTATCAAGTGCTTGCACATAATAAGAAAGTATCTCTCCTGGGAAAAGACCAATTGGATCAATATCCCACGTATATGTGATGAACTGGGAAGTCTGTGGTGGTGATGTGCTTAGTGGAATTTGTTTGAGCGTAACAATTACATCATCAGCGTTTTCTTTTTGTATACGATGTACCAATTGGAGCGTCTGGAGTCCATAGTCGTCAGTTGCTTCAACTTTGAGTTTGACAAGCATATCATCATCTAACTCAAGGTCTTTCCCCGGTTCAACAATTTCCACTTGAGGGACATTGTCTTTGAATACGTTGAGAGTATAAACAAGCGGGGTAGTATTTGTTAGACCTTCCTTGTCCAATATCTGTATATGGTATGTGCCTGCTTCCTTAGCAACAAAACTACCTTTGATCCCAGTTTCAGCATCGATTTGCAACGGGACAGGATCAGATTCATCAAATATCAGATGTGATTCTTTGAGTGGTTTATTGCTTTTCCCGGTAATATTAACTTCAGTTCCATAGAGGACATCTGCATTTCCTGTGCTGGTTTCAAGTATTTGCGGAGGAAGTTGTGTGTATGTTGGGTAGTTGAGTTGAAGCTGAAAGGATTCAACTATAGGTTCGTGGCTTACTGCAATTTGAAAACGTTCAGATACTATGTCTTTCGTTGAAACATAATATTGTAGTGACCGATCTATATTTTCAATTGTTGCTGTATAAGGAATGTCCGTGGGTTCACGATTCATTAACAAGGATTGCCACGTTTCACTTTCTTGTGTATGTGGTAATAAATTCTCATTTCTTTCTAAGTTGTCATCTAATTCGTGAGAAACCTGCGTATTTTTCTCATCTGTTTGTGCTAATCTGTAATACACATAAACAGAAGCATCAAGATGTCCACTGACTTTTGCTTTGATGGTTACATCTTCTCCACGCTTAATTTGGACATTTCCTGGACTTACCTCAGTTATTTGCGCTGAAAAACCCTCTAATGTAGTTTTCGGTAGTGTCTCAAATGTTTGTGTAAAACCCTCTAATGCTGAAGGTAATAGGAAATTAGTCAACATCAACGCGCACACTGCAATAACAGCAAAACCTGCTGATTTTCTAATTTTTTGATATTCTCTCTGAAATATCTTTTTCAACTCAATCTTATCAATATCATCTTGTGTTTGATTTATCAACTGCACAACAAATTCTTGGGCATACCCTAACCTATTGTTTTCAAGTGTATGTTTCAGTTGGACTGCACTTAGTATTCTATTTTCTATATTAGGGTATGCCTTTTCAAGATAAGCTGCTACTGACGTATAGGTGAATTTACGAAACAGTGGACGGATCAAAAAACGAATGGTGAAATATAGTGCAATTCCTAATAAGAGAACAACGATAGTACCTCGGAATATTAGCGGTAATGCCAACTGAAAACAGAGGAGAACAACAGTCATCACAATTGAGAGTACAGCAATCCATTTTAATAGATGCTCAGATAGAATAAGCCATCGCCAAGTGATCCGAACTCTATTGAGTTTGTTGATGATAGATTGGTAAATCTGATTTGTGTTTTGATTTGACATTTGAATTCCTTGTATTCAGTTATAGGTAAACTGTAAACCACATGAGGGACTTTAAAGACGTATTCCAGTGTCAATGTGTCAGAACATATACAGCAATGTTTACAGCCATTTTTGATGCAAGTTCTCGGATTTCTGGCGTGTCCTCTGGATGAACTCTTGGATCTTCCAATCCATCTCCAATGTCAGCACTATAAGCATAAAAAACTACCATTCTTCCATCATGAAAAATACCAAACCCTTGTGCTGGATCACCGTCATGTTCATGGATTTTTGGGAGACCTGGAAGATCGTAAAAACTTTGGTATATCGGATGTGAATTGGGTATCGGTTGCAATTCCTGCTTTGGAAAAACCCTACTAATCTCTCTACGGAAACTCTTATCTAATCCGTAATCATCGTTAACAAAAAGGAAACCACCATTTGTAAGATATTGTCGTAGCGAAGATACTTCATCCTCAGTTAAACGAATATTTCCGTGTCCTACCAGATATAACATAGGGTATTGATATAATTCATGATCAGTTAATTTGAGAATCACACGGTCGTCAGCAGTTTCAATTTCAGTCCGTTCTCTCAGCAGACGGAGCCAATTTCCTATTGCAGATGGATCACCGTACCAATCACCTCCACCTCCATATTGAACTTGGGCAATTGTAAATAGTTCTCCTGCATGTTGTGTAC
>VYFM01000273.1 GCA_009842375.1 Candidatus Poribacteria bacterium
CAATACACCTTTTGAGGGGGAATTAATTAAACGTTCATATTCAGCAGCACCAGCAATGCCTGAAATCAATCCAATTAATTGTCCCGTTTGTAAATAAGGATACATCTGTGAAATAATAACACCTGTGACCCCTGCAGCGATTTGCTGATTGAATTGAACGTTCGCAAAAGTAATCCATACTTCTGTCAAACTTCCAGAGGAAAGATCCACCACAAGTTCAATCTGATCATAGTTTTTGATGTTTTCCATCATCGGTAATTCAGTAGTAGGTGTTCCATAAAAATCGGTTTCATAGATGCTTGCAATATCAGTACCCATTCCCAGAATTACTAATTCGTTTCCTGGTCTAAACCCAAGGAAGACATAATCTTCACCGTTGACAGCTCCTTTTTCTTCTGCAACTTCCTTCATCAGGTCACTCCCCATCGTTGTTCCCACAGCATAAAGCGTAAGACCAATAACTTTTACATCTTTATCAAAGCACTGTTTCAGAATCGCTTTAGCCATTGGGTTTAGTTCCGCCAAAGAGGAAGGTCCATAGTCAAAAACAAGCATAATCGCAGAACCTGCAGGAAGTTCATCAATAAAGTCATAGAGGTTCCGGGTGGGTTCAGAAATGGATACCGGTAAACTAACAGGAAATAGCATCGGGATTATAACTGCTAATGCAACTAAAATGAAAACAATTCGTCGATCCATATTTACCAATTTCGTTAGCATCTTTTAATCTCCTCCCCCAAGATAGGAACGTTCAATTCCTAAGATAATGCGTATGGACTGTGAAATAACTCCTAAACTCACACCAAGGATAATTCCCCGTCTTGCAGAGAGATTCGGATTGTCTAATATCCACTGTTTCGCACCTGAGGAACCATCGGCTAATGCATCTGCCCAAGGTGTCAAAGATATTAGTTTATTCCAAATTAAATCGCCAACAGGAACATTTCCCAACATCACAATTACCGCAGTAATGAGAAGAAGTGATGCCTCTGTATTGCGGGCACGGAAGGCGCGATATGCTGCTGACGCAATAAAGAAAGCAAGTAGAGAAAACATCGTCGCGTCCATTGGCAGCTGCACATTGTTGAATAACCATTCAAAGACAGGATTTTGTGGTCCAAAAGGGATTCCAACGACAACCATAATAGCAATGCCAGCAAAAACAAGAAAACTGTATTGCCAGTGTTCAGTTTGACGGCGAATACGGGTTATGTGAGTTTGGAGCAACGTAATTGTACTAAACACTAAAGCGAAGGGAGTTATAATCCTTGCCCAATTCAAGACTTCTTCATATACTCCCTGAGATAGTGAATGTGGGCTGAACTGGGTTAAAAGCATTATGACACCGAATAGAAAACAGAGAATTAATGGAATTTGTCTCTTCATAGGACCTCCTAACCCACACGTTGCAAGAACGTAGTAATCCAGTTAACACCGATAAGTTCAAGGAATACACCAAAAACAATTGTCAGGAAGATAAGGACTTTACCCCAATCCTGTCCTCTTAGACTACCGAGTTGCATCGGTTCTTTGGAGAGATACGCACTTGCTGCATATAGTTCCTCACCAATCAATGTATAATCACAGGCTGTTATTAGAAATGGGAGTTGGTGTTCAGAGTCTGTGCCTGCAATCTGGATTGCCCCAATGGAATTTCCTGTTTCAGCAAGAATAAGTGATTCCGCATAGAATGTGCCTTGTAGGAAGATTGCTGCTGGTTTTTCACGCAGCATCATTCCATCAACACCTGCAGCGTAAGCGAATTGACTGTCAGTCAAAAAGAAAATGTCCTCTTCACTATAGGCATCAGGACGACCTTCATCAAGATATGAGGCTTTTACCATTTCACGCACCACATTCAGCACGATAGGATCGTTGCAAGGTACACGTAAAGGTGTTTCATAGTCTGCAGTTCGGCGTGCTACCTGTCCAAGAATCGTCATACTTGCGATAGTCGCAGGTCCACTGACACCGCCTAATCCTAACACGTATAAGATTGAACGTCCCATCTCCGTTGCCCTACCAATTGCTTCATCAACCGCTTCAAGTCCCGGAATACGACGAACAAACACTTCTTGATTATTGCGAGAGAGGTATATACTGCCAAGAATTGCACCGCAAAAGATAATCATCGCAATAAATAGTTGGATTTTTCCAGTGTGAAACCACTGACCGCTGGCTTTTACGGCTCCTGTTTGTAACGAATCTACAGATACTTCAGTCTCGGTTAATGCACGCACAATATAGGCATGTTCCTTACCTTTAGTAATTTCTGTGTCCTTATATTTGGTTTCATTTGCATCTAACTGTCCACCTACTTCCTCAAACTCACCTCCATCAGTATTGCGAAATATTTGGTATCCTACGATGCCACTATCTTCGGGAGCAGCATCCCATGTGACAGTAATACTTGAACCGTCATCATTTGGGGTATCCACTACCGTGACGTTTGATGGAGGTATGGTCTCAGGTTCTTGGCTGAATGTATAAGTGCTGCATAAAAAGAAAATAGAACACGCGACTATACATAAAATTGTTTTATTATATGCCATTTATTTCCTCAAAAAATGAGTTAGAATTATAGACTAATAACACTGTGAAATTGCTTCAATTATCTCTGTTTCTGGTACATCGTCTCGGATAACTACCTCTCCAATCCGAGTTGGCAGTATAAGCCGTAGTTTACCACCTATAGTTTTCTTGTCAAGAGACATAGCATTACAGATTGCTTCTGGGGATATATCTGGCGGAAAAGTAATCGGCAATTTTGCCTGTTGTAAAAGAACTTTTTGTCGTTCATAATTTGATTCAGAAAACATGCCAATGTTGACTGCTAATCGTGCTGCGCAATGCATGCCAATAGAGACTGCCTCACCATGTCGGAAGACTTTATAGTGAGTTAACGCTTCAAGTGCATGTCCAAAAGTATGTCCATAGTTCAGCACCATACGCAAACCGCTTTCTTTTTCATCTTTAGCAACTATATCTGCTTTGTTAGCACATGCACGAGCAATCATCTCAATAAGTGTCTTTGCATCTAAACTTAATATCGCATCAAGGTTATCCTCAACCATTTCAAATAAGAACTCATCACGAATCACACCCATTTTGATTACTTCAATCAGTCCTGAACGAAGATCACTGTGGGGGAGAGTCCCAAGCGTCCTAACATCTATCAGAACTAATTTCGGTTGATGAAATGCACCGATAAGGTTTTTACCTTTAGGGTGATTAATTGCTGTTTTACCACCAACGCTTGCGTCAACCTGTGCCTGCAAGGTGGTTGGGATATGGACATAAGCAATACCCCGCATATAAACTGCTGCAGCAAATCCAACTAAATCTCCAACAACTCCACCACCAAGTGCAATGAGCGTTGAACGTCTATCAAGTTGGTTATCAACTAAACTATCCAGAACTTGAGATAATTGTTCTATCGATTTACTTCCTTCCCCTCCAGGAATATCAACTATTGAAACATCATAACTACTCCTTTTCAAACTATCTACAACTGGCGAAGCGAAATGATGTTTTACGACAGTGTCTGCAACAATTAACACACTTGTAGGTTGAATATGAGATTCTATATATGCTCCAATCCGATTGATAATCCCTGTGCCAACAAAGATAAGATAACTGTCTTCTTTAAGATCGACGTTTATAGTCTTTATCATCGCTTTTTGGTAGATTTTCGTGGCACCGTTGCCTTAAAAAAGATATTGGTAATATGCGTCATGACTTCCCCAAAGGTTTTACCCGTAGTTTCCACAGTATAATCCGCTTGTGCATAATAGGGGGCACGGTCTGCTAACATTGTACGGATCGTTTCCATTGCATCATGGGTTTGGAGCAAAGGGCGGTGTGTTTGGTGACCAACTCGTTGATAGATTTCCTCTGGTGTTGCGGATAAACAGAAAACAATTCCATTCTCTTTCAGTCTTGTGACGTTCTCCTCTCTCAAGACTACGCCACCACCGGTAGAAATAACATAATTGTATAATTTTGAAACTCTGTCAACTGCTTCACTTTCAAACTGCCGAAAAATGTCCTCACCATCTTCTTCGAAAATGTCGCTAATTCTTCGTTGACTATCTCTCTCAATAACGTTATCGGTATCAATATAACGCATCCGCAACTGTGTAGATAACCTTTTGCCAACTGAGGTTTTCCCAGTTCCCATAAAACCAACAAGCACTATATTCGGTTTTTTTTTAAATGCTCTATTCAACTGTTTACCCTCTCTCAAAATAGTAGTTTCGACGATAGCCACCCATTTCATATATAATTT
>VYFM01000024.1 GCA_009842375.1 Candidatus Poribacteria bacterium
ACATAATATTGCTTTCAGTCATTTTGTAAATTAAATTTTGCAGGGTAAATCTAATAACTAAATAGACCTGCTTAATTATCCAAACTATAGTATAATTTTAGCAGATTAAGTATAATATTAATAAGCATAATTTGATGTTGAAAATATAGTTTCTGTAGGAGAAACCCTATGAAAATAGTTGATGTTCAAACATATATGGTTGACGTGCCTCCTCCACACTGGGGTGGTCGGCATTGGATCTTTGTAAAACTGATAACCGATGAAGGAATCGAGGGTTTAGGTGAATGCACTTATCATACACGACTAAACCATGTCGTCATTGAACTAATCAAGGATTGGGGAGAGCGGTATCTGATTGGGACAGATCCGTTTCGCATTGAAAAAATATGGTCAACGTTATATGAAGGTCCTTGTGTTCGGCACTCTGGTCCACTGGCAACTCCTGCTATGAGTGCGATAGAAATGGCATGTTGGGATATCGTCGGTAAAGCAGTTAACCAGCCAATATATAATCTTTTGGGTGGAATGTTTCACGAAAAATTAAGAGCATATTCCTATTTACTACATTGGCGACATGGTGATTCACCCGAAAAGACGGGTGAACTCGCGCTTTCTTACGTTGAAAAAGGATTCACTGCTGTCAAATTCGATCCTGTCAGTGCACACACTGCAGATAGGTTAGAGACTCTTAACTATGCTGAGAGTGTTATCAGAGGAATACGCGATGCAGTCGGGGATAGATGCGATATTCTGATTGGAACACATGGACAATTCAACACAAACAGTGCTATTCGATTTGCAAAACGTGTGGAACAATATGACCCGCTTTGGTTTGAAGAACCTATACCTCCAGAAAATATAAAGGAGATGGCACGAGTCGCACAATCCACAAGTATACCTATTGCAACAGGTGAACGATTACTTACAAAATTTGAATTTGCTGATCTGCTTGAACAGCAGGCTGCTTCTATTTTACAGATGGACCTAACCATTACAGGTGGTATCCTTGAAGCCAAGAAGATTGCAGCTATGGGAGAGGCACACTATGCACAAATCGCACCACATCTCTACGGTGGTCCTATCGGCGGTGCAGCGAATATACAGTTAGATGTATGTAGTCCAAATTTTCTGATTCAGGAAGGCATTCACATGTGGGATGGATTTCATGCAGATATCCTTAAGGAACCGATACAGTGGGAAAACGGGTACATCATTCCACCGACAAAACCTGGACTCGGTATTGAACTAAACGATGAAGTATTAAAAAAACACACGATTGAACTTTGAAACCTATATATCATCATGTGTGTGCGGTTTGATACCGCGCTAATTGTATTACTATTAAAGGATGACATGTCAACCACAGAGACACCAACGGGCACGCTTGATGAACTGCCCGAATCTATTGAAAATACACTAAAAACCTTGGACATCAAAATCAATCATGTTAGATTCGCAGTGAAAAGCGATGTTGTTTCAGCAGGAACATTCGGTGATGAATGGTTCGTGTTAACCGATGCTGCAATATTTACTGTAACGGGTGAGGGTGAGGTAATTCATTATATCCCTTATCAGAGTATTTTTGGTATACGTGCTGAGATGGTGGTCGATGCAGGTCTTCTTGTGCTGGAAACACAAGAAGGCACTGTAGACCTTATCAGGTACTCGAACGGTTGTGCTGCGAAATTTGGTTTTGTTGCCAGATTTATGGGAGATGAGATCGCATTCAGAGACGGTGAACGAGATGAGGAACCAATTTGGGACTATAGGGTTGAGGATCATTCCTGTAAAACCTGTGGATTGCTACTTGCAGACGAATATTCTCCATGTCCATCTTGCACGAAAAAACACAGAGTTATGTTACGTATTGTGTCATACATGCAACCATATAAGGGAAGAGCAATCCTCTTTACTTTTATTGTTATCGTAGGCACTTTGATAGTTTTGATTCCACCCTATTTCTCTCGAATTCTTGTTGACGATATTTTGCTACTAAACATTGATAACATCCAAACAACTGAAGGTGATATAACTTGGTTAGGTAATATCTTCCGCTCTATACAACCCGTAACAATAGCATTATCCATCGCGGTAGGTGCATTGCTAACAACACATATAATTAGCACATTGCTCATGATTCTGCATTCACGATTGACTGCATGGTTGACCCTCCGAATCGCAGCAAATATACGTGAACATGTTTATGAACATTTGCATAATCTCTCTATCAGATTCTTTGACAAACGCACAACAGGTACCGTTATTTCACATATTACCGAGGATAGTGAAAGGTTACAGGATTTCATGTTAGAAGGACTATCCTTTCTTGCTAGAGACGTGTTTCAGGTTTTCGGGATAGGTGTCATTCTATTTTTAATGAATTGGCAACTGGCATTCTTCGTTTTAATCCCAATTCCGCTTATTGTTGTGGGTGGTGGTTGGTTTTGGAGGAAGGTGCGAAGCCTATGGCACCGTGCATGGCGACGACGTTCAAAACTATTTGATGTTGTCAACGATTCAGTTTCAGGTATCCGAGTGGTACGAGCGTTCGGTCAACAAATAAGTGAGGTGTCGAGGTTCGGAGAAGCAAACATTGATGCTCGAGATTTTGAAACCAAAGCTGAGATGGTTTGGGCAACCTATTATCCACCGCTTATGTTCGCTATCAATTTAGGTTCTCTCATAGTCTGGTATGTCGGTGGATTTAATGTTCTCGGTGGGTCAATGACATTCGGAACTTTAATTATGTTTAATACATACCTTGCAATATTTTATGGACCATTAAGGTATATCAGTCCACTCATCAATTGGGCTTCTCGTTCAATGACAGCAGCGGAACGATTATTTGAAGTAATTGATTCACAACCAGAACAGTACGACGATGGAAATCTAATAGCTATGCCAAATATTATCGGAGAAGTAAAATTTCATAACATGACATTCGGTTATGATACACACAAACCTGTGCTAAAGGATATTAATCTTCATGTTAAACCCGGTGAGATGATCGGACTAGTGGGACATTCAGGTGCTGGAAAATCTACACTTATCAATCTTATATGTCGATTCTATACACCAGATTCAGGACGTTTAGAGATAGATGGTGAAGACATAAAACAGATAAACCTTAAGGATCTACGTAGGCAAATTGGAGTAGTCCTACAAGAACCGTATCTATTCAGCGGAACGATTGCAGAAAATATCGCTTATGCAAATCCAAATGCAACAATGGAGGATATTATCACTGCAGCCAAAGCTGCAAACGCTCATGAATTCATCATTAAATTCCCTGATGGTTACGATGCAGAAGTTGGTGAAAGGGGTGGGAGTCTTTCCGGTGGTGAAAGACAGCGCATTTCAATCGCTCGCGCGATATTACATAACCCGCGTATCTTGATTCTTGATGAAGCAACTTCATCTGTTGATGTAGAAACAGAAAAGAAAATACAACAGGCTATTGACAGGTTGGTACAAAACCGAACAACTTTTGCAATTGCACATCGCCTATCAACACTCAGAAATGCTGACAAGTTATTTGTTATTGAAAAGGGTAGAGGTGTTGAATGTGGATCGCACGAAGAACTAATGGAGAAAAAAGGAATCTACTACAAACTCGTAGAGACACAACGTGAGGCAGCGAATGTCCGCGCTGAAACTCAAATTGTGGAAAGATAACCATGCAGAATAATAATGTCAAAGAACCAAAGATACCATCAGGTAATCCATCTGAAAGCACTCAGTCCCCCGAACACAGTAATTATCTTCACCGTTATCTGGATGCATCCGAACTTACATTCACACGTTGTCCTGTAGGGACTGCACGACTTGAAATACAAAATGAAGTATGCCATCTCCGCGTGATAGTCCGTAGACTTATGCCACTAAGTAATCCTGATAAATATATCTCTCTCGCAGCTGATGAAGATACTGAGATTGGTATTCTGAAAAACCCGACTGACCTTGCACCTGAAAGTCTCAAAATATTAAATGATGAATTAGATAAACGATACTTCACACCAACAATAAAAAAGATATATCGGGTGAAAGAACAATTTGGGATACATGAGTGGGAAGTTAAAACGGAGCGCGGTCAGGTAAAATTTATGGTGCGAGGATTGAATCAGAACATAAAGCAGGTCCCACCTGCACGACTATTTGTAACAGACGTAAAGGGAAACCGTTACGACATTCCAGATTACCGGGAGTTAGATGCTAAGAGTTTTCATCAAATTCAACGGCATCTATAAACTATCAATGAAAGATAAACGTCTCCACGCAGTATTACTA
>VYFM01000613.1 GCA_009842375.1 Candidatus Poribacteria bacterium
AAAAAGGACACACAATGAAACTTTTTGTTCCTGGGCGGATCTGCCTTTTTGGAGAACATACTGATTGGGCTGGTGGACATCGACGGACCAATGCTGAACTTGAAAAGGGATATACTATAATTACAAGCACAAACCAAGGTGTTTACGCGGAAGTACAACCACATCCTACAAGTCTAATCCTAAAAACAACTCTAAGTGATGGAACACGTCACGGTCCATATACTTTACCGATGGATCCGGTCGCACTACTTGAAGAGGCAGAAAAGGGGAGTTTTTTCAGTTATGCAGCAGGTGTTGCATATCAGATACTTACGAATTATCGTGTACAAGGTTTGGAGATTGATAACTATCTGACAGATTTACCGGTAAAGAAAGGATTATCTTCAAGTGCTGCTATTTGTGTACTAGTTGCTCGCGCATTTAATCGTATTTACGATTTGAAAATGACGACACGCGGGGAAATGGAATGTGCATATCAAGGTGAAATCAAGACACCTTCCCGATGTGGTAGAATGGATCAGGGGTGTGCCTATCAACACCCTATTCTTATGAGTTTTGATGGTGATAATATTGATGTCAGAGAATTTAGTGTTCCATCAAATCTGTATATGGTTATAGTAGATTTAGGGGTTGGAAAGGATACACGTCTTATATTGAATCGATTACAACACTGTTATCCGTTCGCAGAAAATGAACTCCAAAAAAATGTTCAACACTTTCTCGGTCCTTTGAGTAAAGAGATTACACAATCCGCACATCAGGCTCTACGACAAGGTGATGCTGAAGTTGTAGGCAAGTTGATGACATTGGCACAACAGGGATTCGACAAACATCTTATTCCTGCCTGTCCTACACAATTGACTGCCCCCATACTTCATAAAGTGTTAAATTATGAACCAATTCAACCTTATATATGGGGTGGCAAAGGGGTCGGTTCACAGGGAGATGGATCTGCACAATTTATCGTGAAAGACGAGGAGAGTCAAAGTCGAGTTATTGAGATAATTGAACGCGATCTACAGATGTCCTGTCTAAAACTTGTAATTGAGGCAAGCAAACGCGTCCGTAAAGCTGTTATCCCTGCCGCTGGTTTTGGCACAAGACTGTTTCCTGCATCAAAAGCAATGAAAAAGGAACTTTTTCCAATAATTGATCGGAACGGACGTGCAAAACCTGCAATCATGGCGATTGTGGAAGAAGCTGTGAACGCAGGTATAGAAGAAGTATGTTTAATTGTTCAAAGCAGAGATATTGAGCTTTTTGAATCATATTTTAAGACTCCCCCACGTATAGAACATTACAATAAACTTAGTAAAGAAAACAAAATCTACTGTGATTATTTGATTGAATTAGGCAGTAAAATTTCCTTTGTTACACAGGATGTGCAGGAAGGGTTTGGTCATGCAGTCTTTTGTGCAAGGGATTGGATTGACAATGAACCATTCCTATTAATGTTAGGGGATCATCTCTACAGTTCAGATGAGCCTTATTCTTGTGCAGAACAGGTGTTGAAGGCGTATGAAAAGGTTGGACATAGTGTTGTTGGGTTAAAGAAAACACCTATTGAAGAATTGTCTAATTTTGGTTGTGTTACCGGTGTGTGGACCGAAGAAGCATCAATGATATCCGTAACTGAATTCTATGAAAAACCGGATCCAGAATATGCAAGGGAACATCTACATGTTGATGGAATGGACACAGACAGTTTTCTAACTGTATTCGGCATCTATGTAATTGAACCACAGATTTTTGAATTTCTTGAACAAAATATTGAGCATAATTTCCGTGAACGCGGTGAATTTCAACTAACATCCTGTTTAGATGAATTAAGGAAGGCTGACGGTTTTTCGGGTTATGTTGTTAAGGGGCATCGTTATGATATTGGACTTCCTGAGGAATATCGAGATACTGTAATCAATTTTAGAAATGCATAAGTTACAATACAACTATCCTGATTCTTCCACATGTTTTACAACAACTATTGTCAAGTCATCATATTGTTCTTCTTCTTGTACAAAGTCTTGCACATCATCAACGATAAGTTGAATCATCTCATCTGCACTACAATCATCGGGTATATTAGCAAGTAAATTGGTCAGACGTTCTGTTCCGTACATATCATGGTTAGCGTTAAGTGCTTCTATTAGACCGTCTGAATGGAAGATAAGGAAATCACCTTCCCCTATATCAAAAGTAACTGATTCATATTGCACATTTTGCATACTACCAAGTGGAAGATCGCTATTTTCTATTTCAATTATTTCTGTTCCCCTTTTCAAGATAGGATAGGGTTGTCCACCATTTGCGTAATCTATTTTCTTCTCAGTCTCATTTAGAATTGCTAAGTTGAGTGCGATAAAACTGGGTCCATACATACGAGGTGCTAATCCTGCATTGAGGTCACTCAGAATAACATCTGCATCTGACTTGAATCTTGCTACTTCATGTAACATACCGTTGGTCAGTACAGCATTCATTGCCCCCCGTATACCTTTACCCGCTGCGTCCGCAACAGCAATTGCGGTCTGCCCGTTTTCAACAGTCAAATAATCGAAAAAATCTCCACCAACTTGTGTTGCAGGTATAGACATACCTGCAATATCAAATGTAGGTAAATTCGGTGGTTCAGTCGGCAATAGTCCCATTTGAATATTCTGTGCTTCATTTAATTCGGTTCGGATTCGTATCATCTCTGCTTCTTCTTTTTCTTCCATTTCCAAACGTAACTGTGCGGTTTGTCTACGATTCACAATCAGTCTAAATAGCAAAGATCCGACTGCAGCCACAAATATAATCGTGGGAAGAAACTTTCGCCAACGACTCCATATCGGTTGATCTATTGTAAAGTTTAGCACAGCAGGGTGCTGTGTATAAGGCCATCCTTCTCGAAAAGCTTTTATTAAAAAAGTATAATTACCTGACTTCAGTCCTTCAAAATGAATTTCGGGTAAACTCTTAGATGTTCCGATTTCATCAGAAGTGTAATCTTGGGATGTTCTTTCACCCTTTTGAGGGTTGATATTAATTCGTTTTACATTCGACGTAATTGTATGCTCTGTCCAATCGTCAGTACCAAGTAATCTAAATTTATAATTCACATCGTCCCTAAGAGGGTTGATCCCTTGATAACTGATTGTAATACCTTTGATTCGTGCTGGCAAAAGCTCCTCAATCTCAGTAAATGTACGCATACTGGATTCTAAATTAAATGGTTCTGTAAAGGTTTTACCTGCATTAACAGAGACGATGCGACATAACGGAAGTGCCCCCAAACTTGCCCTATATTGAGTAGCCCCACCTTCTGTACCAAACCATATATCTTTTCCTGTTGTTGAATGTATGCTTGAAACGTTGTTGTGGATAAGTCCATATTTTGTAGTTATGGATTGAAATGAGTTGCCATCGTATCGTACTACTCCACCACCCCATGTAGCAAACCATACGTTTCCCCAATGGTCTTCATGTACATCTCGTATATCATCAACAAGGAATCCATTCGCAATTGTAAATCTAATTACTTCTGTGCCTGTGTATTGTATTACCCCCTGAGATGTTGCTAACCAAAGATCACCGTTGTTAGATGTAATTGCTGCCTTTACCTTATCGAGGGTAATAGAAACAGAATTTATTAATTCTGTCCCCCTATATGTTTTTATTCCATCTTGAAAAACAAAAGTCATCATATCTGATTGTTGTCGATTCGCTGATGAAATTGCCATAGAATGAAGTGGAATACCGCTGGCTGCTCCTGGAAGTTCTGTTATAGTATTGTCAAGGTTAGGATTTTCCCAATACATTAACTGCCCACTAATAGAATTATAGAACCATTTGACAGTTTTGACATCCATATCACCTATTATTGGAACAACCGAACGAAGTGGTAATACGACGGTATGGATTTCACCCCCAACAATATTTCCACCTATTCGAAAATTTGAGAAACGTTTTACTTCTCCTTTCTCAAAAAAACACCACAGTCGGTTTTCACTGTCTACGTAAAGTTTGGAGACTGCATCTGTTGGAGATGGTAATGAAACCGTAGATTCAAAACCGTAAAAGCGAAAAATACCCTCTGACGAAAAACTATACAATCCATTACTTCTTGGTAAGAACATCCATCCACCTAATATAATCCAAGGATTGGATTTAGATGATAGATACGCTTCAGAATCATTATAGATATCCTCTCCTCCAGGACCTATTGATGTGCTTACCTGTACGGAGATTTTCTCAAAAACACCATTTCTATAACAAAATAACCTGTAATGTGTATATGAATCCTCA
>VYFM01000504.1 GCA_009842375.1 Candidatus Poribacteria bacterium
CGACGGACAAGAGATCATATTGTATTGTGAAAAATATATCAGAAAAACCGAAAACCAAATAACCCTGGGTAGCACATTTATTCACTTGACAAGTTTGAGAAAAGTTGATAGGATTTAATTGGAGGTAATAAATATGATTGATCGACGTGCATTTCTAAAGTCATTGGCAGGATTAACCACAGGTATCCTCCTTTCTTCAGGAGGTGCAGAAGGTCAGGACACAGCACCTTCAAGTGACCGTTTAGGAGCACTACTCCCGATGCGAAAATTCGGACGTACAGGTGAAACAGTTACTATGTTGGGAGTCGGTGGTTGGCATATTGGTGAAATGACTGAGAAAGAGGCGCAAAAGACGATAGACACTGCTCTTGAAGGGGGTGTAAGGTTCTTTGATTCTGCTGAGTCCTACCAACAAGGCGGAAGTGAAAGACGTTTAGGTAAACTGCTTATACCCAAATATCGTGATGATATCTTTCTCATGACTAAGACAACAGCCCGCGATGCTGCAACTGCCAGAACACACCTTGAACATTCACTCCAACGGCTTAACACTGAACAAGTTGATCTATGGCAAGTACATGCCGTTCGCAACCCTGAGGATGTAGATGAAAGGATTGAGAACGGTGTATTTGATGTAATGATAGAAGCAAAAAAATCTGGGAAAGCTCGTTATATTGGATTTACAGGACATACCAGTCCATCTGCACATCAACGTGTATTATCAAAATCGGACATCTTTGATGCATGCCAATTGCCTGTAAACATAGCCGACGTAAGTTATGAAAGTTTTATTGAAGGAGTTATACCTACACTCGTTGAAAAGAACATCGGTGTAATTGGGATGAAGTCTTTGGCAAATGGTGGTTTCTTTGGCGGATCAAGACATGGCAAACATGGTACAAACCCAAGAGTAGTTCCTAATCGAGTAAGTATTGAAGAAGCAATTAGTTTCATATGGTCATTTCCAGTGAGTACTCTTGTCACTGGACCTGACAATGCTGCACAGATGCAGGAGAAAATAGACATCGCCAAAGCCTTCAGTGGAATGAAAGAGGCAGAGAGGAATAAGTTAGTTGAGAAAGTAGCAGATATGGCTGGTACAACAGTTGAATTCTACAAAGCGTAATATGTTTTGTTGTTTAGTTCAAACGCCGAATCGTGTAAAATACCTTCTGAGTATTCTTCAGGATACGGCGTTTGATTCTTGCATTTCATATATCAAGCTTCTTCTCCGAAATGTGCAGCCACTAACGTTAAATCTAAGATATTCACTTTCCCATCACGATTGACATCTACCTCCGGTGGTGCATTATCTGAACCGAAGTGTGAGGCGACATAAGTTAAATCCAGAATGTTTACTTTCCCATCCCCGTTGACATCCCACGGTTTTCTGGGTGGTTCAAGTATTTCTGCATTTTCTACAGTAACAGGAAACGGTACGCCACCCAGCGCACCAATTATCACCTCTGACAATGTTAGTTTTGATGCTTTGGCACTAATAACTTCAAAAATGATGGTTACGAGAGTGCCACTTGATGTAGTTGCTGCAGTGTCAATTGCAATCTGAGCAAAAGAAATCTGATTGCTTTCAACTTTTGTTTCCACAGGTAATAATTGACCTGATAAATATGTGCCATGTGTTAATGAGACAAACCTTAATGCTGTCAGATCAAACTCTAATACAGCCTGATATCCACTCACATCTTTAGCATCTGCGATGTCAATAGTGATAACGAGTTGTTCACCAACCTGAGGAGACTCCACTGACGAGGGAACAATTCTGACAATCACATGGATAGGTTGTTCAACAGCGAGTAGTGCTGCCAGTTCATCAATTGCAGCGGGGTCTTGTAATAAAAGGTGTACATCAGGATCATTGATGAATGCTTTGACCTCAGCATCCTCTTTTAGAAGTGTGATAAAAGAATCAGGTATGTCAGGTAAAAATGCCTTAAGTATGTCAGGATTATCAGCTACAGCTTGTATTGTTGCTGGAATCAGCAGTGGTTGAATTTCGGGATCTTTTACTGCTGTTAGGACTTCTTGAAGATTGCTTTTTATATCTTCTCGTTGAAAAAAATCTTTATACCTTTCAAAGACACGTTCTGCAAGTGATTGCTGGTTCTGTTCAAGTAAAGTCGCAAGTTCATTTATTGCATCTATATCTTGAAGCAGTGCCTGAAAGTTGGTATCTCTGAGCATCGCTTGTACTTCTTGATCTTCTTTTAACAACACGATAAATTTATCATCTATATTAGGAATGAAGGTTTTTAATAGATCAGGATCATCCAGTACAAGCAAAATGGTTTCAGGCGTTAAGAGTTCTTGATTATCTGGTTTCTTGATTTCCTCCAAGACTACGGGCAGTATCGCTAAGATATCTTCTCTCAGAAGAAGTGTCTGATACTTTTCAAATACCCTTTCGGCAAGGGACGGATCCTGTGCATCTGCGTTGACACAAAAGAAAATACTCATACCTATGATGCATAGAATAAATATACATAAGAAGGAGAGATGTTGACACCTCATGAATAAAGTTTGTGTTTTATTTGAGTGATACATAAAGACCCGCCTTTCAAACATAGATAGATCTATGTTGAATTTAAGTTATTCTTATGAAATGAGGGGTATACAATTCTAATTCTGTTTACCTGCTAAGCCATTACCTCTCCTGCCGTAGGATTGATTTTGAAACCACCAGCAACAATATTGTTGTAAGGTTCATTCGGTTCTCTACCTACAGGTCGCATCTCTGCCGTGTGATATCCGAATCGTACTGCCTTTCTCCACTGATCTGTGCGATTAACTTCTGACCAATGGATAAGACAATAACTGAAGAAGATAACATCTCCTGCTTTTGCTGGAATAGGTATGGAATCTATAAAATCTGGATGAAATTTATCTGTTGGCAGATGTGGTGCGGTGCCTTGCCCGGTGATGTGTTCTCTCGGTCCCTCTTTATGACTACCTGGTACAACCCTGAGAGCACCACTTTCAAATGGAGCATCATCCAGATGGACGAGACAATCAACAAAATCAAGTCCATCATGTGGGTAAAACGGATAGTCTTGGTGCATTGGGAATGGTGTGCCTTTTTCAGGAGGTTTTGCATGTAACACCGTATGATGCCATTGAATCGTATCACCGATAAGGGATTGAACTGCACCGGTTAAACGTTCATGGAAAATCACTCTACCCCATGTAGCAGAATAGAAATGGGGATTGTGCATAAAGACAGCTTTCGTGGTCTGCTGGTCTTCCTCATTGAGATATTTTGTTCTCCAGGGACCGGGCCATCCAATCGTCTCTTGCCCCCAATTGTTTATGATTTGCACCATTTCAGATGCGAGTTCTTCAGTTTCCTCTTGCGTGAAAAGTTGGTCTACCTTGATATAGCCGTTCTCATTATAAAAATCTACTTGGTCTTGGGTAAGCATCTTTCTCTCCTTCGTTTTAATGCATACGAGAATTACGGGAATTGATTAGGCAAATTTTACGCAATAATCACACTGTTTGTCAACGTTTTAAACTTGTTTACACATATTCTCATAATATGGAAGATTGAATATTTTTGTTAACTGTTTGATTATCTTTGCCCAGATAACCGCATCTATATCTATTAATTAATTTGATGTTATTAGAACAATTCAATCAAAATACTCGTCTTCGCTGAAACGAGTCCACGATGTGAATACTGGAAAAGGGGATGGTAGACTGTCATCGGGATCATTGACTCTAAACTCAATCCTGTCGCTATCAAATAGATTTCGGATAGATATTGAGATGTCTGTCGTCTCAATGCAATTGTCGCATTTATTGGGAAGATTCTGATGTGAACTGGGTGAGTCAAAATAGAGTCTGTATTCCGAACCACCCTTTTCAACTCTATAATCGTTGGCGAATACCTCCCATTCTTGTATTGCGGTATTCCCTTCAGCATATTGTGCCCATAGACTAATAGTCTTCCCTTCGCTGTCAAAGAAATCAAGGATAACGCCTTTTCGTTTTACTGCACCTTTAGATGGGGCAAATTGTCTAAAAGAACGGTCATTGAGTTCAGATTTAACCTTTTCTTCCTCTACACTATCTACAGGGACCAACGGGTTACTACAAGATACAATGAATAAACTGACGATAATCAGAAATACTGACAAGGTATTCACTGCTACAATTCTATCCCAGATGTTTTTATCTATATAGTCGTATATTTTGAACATATATTTACCTGTTATACCAAATTAACCTGATGCGTCTTGTTTGCACGGGCGAGGCGACCTC